>JALWNI010000095.1 GCA_027083695.1 Nautiliaceae bacterium
AAGATAAAGCATTTGCAAAAGAGATGGAAGATTTGCTTGTAAATTATATAGACCATGCAAAAGATTATGTATATGAAAAAAACAGAATTTTTGAAAACGAACTTAGAAATGTTATTAGAAAGCATGTGTTTAGAAAAACAAAAAAATATCCTACAATAGTCCCGGTAGTTTACTTTATGTAAAAACGGGAATTTTTAACTTCTCACTTTTCCTTCTTTTAAAACTTAAACTTTCCTTAAAAATTTGATATAATTAATATAAAAAAGGAGAGTATATGTCTAATGAAAAAAAAATAGAATATCCGAGAATGTGGGGATTTAGAATTATCGGCGAAGATAAAGAAAAAATGAGGGCGGCTGTAAAAGAATGTATTGACAATCAGGAATGCAAAGTGGAAGATAATAATTCCCACGGAAAATACCATTCCCAAAAATTTGAAGCCTATGTTACAAGCGAAGAAGAGAGAAATGAATTTTTTAAAAGACTTCAAAAGCATAAAGATATAAAATTTGTTTTATAATTATAAAAAAGGTTTATTATGATTTTAAACACACCAATTGATATGCATTTGCATTTAAGAGAAGGTAAAATATTAAAAGACGTTATTCCTTATACTGCAAATCAGTTTGCAGCTGCTGTAATTATGCCAAATCTTATTCCTCCTGTGGATAATAGGGAAAGACTTGAAAGTTACAAAGCCGAAATCTTAGAAAATAGTGAAAATTTCACTCCTCTTATGAATCTTTTTATGAGGGAATACAGTGAAGATGAACTGTTGGATTTAAAAGAGGATATTTTTGCTATTAAACTATATCCTGCCGGAATAACAACTAATTCTGAAAACGGGGTTAAATCAATAGAAGCAATCTATCCGGTGCTTGAAATTATGCAAGAACTTGATATTCCTCTATCAGTTCATGGAGAAACAAACGGATTTGTACTTGATAGGGAAAGAGAATTTGGCTCTGTTTATAAAAAATTAGCAAGAGACTTTCCAAAACTTAAAATTATAATGGAGCATGTAGGAACTGCGGATCTGCTTAGTTTACTTGATGAATATGAAAATTTATACGCAACCATAACACTTCATCATCTGCTTCTTACACTTGATGATGTGGCAGGCGGAATGCTTAATCCTCACTATTTTTGTAAACCAATTATCAAAACACCAAAAGATAAAATGGAAATTCAAAAGTATGTAAAAAGAGGACATAAAAAGATTATGTTTGGAAGCGATTCGGCTCCTCATCCTATTAAAAATAAACTAAAAGGTGCAGCTGGGGTATTTTCTGCTCCTGTAATACTTCCGGCTCTTGCTGAGTTTTTTGAAGAAGATATAGAAACTTTCCAAAAATTCATAAGTGATAATGCAAAGGAAAACTTTAATCTGAATCTACCTGAGAGGAAAGTTGAACTTATAAAAGAAGAATGGACTGCCCCTTATATAGTAGGAGATATAAAACCTATGTGGGCGGGTAAAAAATTTAGATATAAAATCAAATAATTTTTTCTTCTTTTTTTCTTCGAAATAACAGGGCTTTTAAGCTTCTTTAAGACTTAAAGACTCCCAAAATACCGATATTTTTGTAAGTTTTTTGTAAGAAAACAGAGTTATAATTTCTTGAATTAATATTCAGGAGTGGATAATGAAAAAAGTTATTAAAAGAGACGGGAGTTTACAAGATTATTTTCCTTATAAGATTGAGGATGCCATTAAAAAGGCATTTGATGCAACAAATGTTGAATATGATCCTAATGTGTTTTTAGAGGTGATTAAAGCTGTTAAAAGTATAAAAACTCCTGAGGTTGAAGAGATACAGGATTTGATAGAAAAATCTTTGTATAAGCATGGATATTTTGATGTTATGAAAAATTTTATGCTTTATCGACATCTTCATAAACTGCAAAGAGAAAATCTTCTTGATAAAGAAGCTACATATATAAATTGTAATACCACTATTGAAGAATATATAAACAAGCAGGATTGGAGAATCAATGCCAATTCAAATACCGGTTATTCTCATGCCGGACTTATTAATAATACTGCCGGGAAAGTTATTGCAAATTACTGGCTTGATAAGATTTATTCAAAAGAAGAAGGAAGAGCCCATAGAGACGGGGATTATCATATACATGACCTTGATTGTCTTAGCGGATATTGTGCAGGATGGTCTCTTAGAAATTTGCTAAATGAAGGCTTTAACGGAGTTAGAGGAAGGGTTGAGAGTAAAGCACCCGCTCATTTTAGAAGTGCTCTTGGTCAAATGGCAAATTTTTTAGGAATACTTCAAAGTGAATGGGCGGGAGCTCAGGCATTTAGCAGTTTTGATACATATCTTGCTCCTTATGTTTTTAAAGATAAATTAGATTATGAAGAGATAAAAGAAGCAATTGAGAGTTTTGTATATAACCTTAATGTTCCCGCTCGCTGGGGACAAAGTCCATTTACAAATATAACACTTGATTTTACTGTGCCGGATGATCTTAAAAATCAAATTCCAACAAGAAACAACAGACACTTATTTGAAGGCATTGAAGATAAGGAACTTTTAGAAAAACTTCAAAAAAGAAATCCGAAAATAAAAAAATTAACTGATGCTACTTATAAAGATTTTGAACCTGAGATGCAAGAAATTATAAAAGCTTTTTATCAGGTTATGACAGAAGGTGATGCAATAGGTCAGCCTTTTACATTTCCAATTCCGACTGTAAATATTACGGAAGATTTTGATTTTGATAGTGAAGCTGCTAAGGCTCTTTGGGAAAATACGGCAAAAATTGGGAGTAGTTATTTTCAAAATTTTATTGGAAGTCAATATATTATTGATGAAAACGGAAATAAAGTAAAAAATCCCAATGCTTATGAAC
Source organism: Nautiliaceae bacterium (assembly GCA_027083695.1). Classification (GTDB taxonomy): domain Bacteria; phylum Campylobacterota; class Campylobacteria; order Campylobacterales; family Nautiliaceae; genus JALTBU01. The sequence goes on from JALWNI010000095.1 coordinate 2,869, forward strand.
CGGGTGCTGTTAGAAGTATGTGTTGTAGATTACAACTTGATCTTAGAGAGCTAAAAAAAAGAGGAGGAGGGCTTTTTGGGTCTGCTGAGATGACAGGTAGTATTGGTGTAGTTACTATAAATATGGCAAGACTAGGCTTCCTTTATAAGGGTGATAAAGAAGCACTTCTTGAAAAATTAGAATATTTGATGAATTTGGCAAAATCTACTTTGGAGAAGAAAAGAAAATTTATTAAAACTATGTATGATAGAGGGCTTTATCCATATACCAAAAGATATTTGCCAAATTTCAATAATCATTTTTCTACTATCGGTGTAAATGGGATGAATGAAATGATTAGAAATTTTACAGGAGATAGGGAAAATATTGCAACTCCTTGGGGAGTAGAATTTGCAAAAGAAATTTTAGAATTTATGAGGGAAAAACTTATAGAGTTTCAAGAAGAAACAGGAAATCTTTACAATCTTGAAGCAACTCCGGCAGAAGGAACTACATACAGATTTGCAAAAGAAGATAAAAAAAGATTTCCAGACATCATTCAGGCAGGTTTTGAGGATGCCCCTTATTATACAAACTCATCTCAACTGCCAGTTGATTATACGGATGATCCATTTGAGGCTCTTTCTTTACAAGATGATTTGCAAACTCTTTATACAGGAGGGACCGTTTTGCATCTTTATATGAGCGAAAAATTAAGCTCTCCCGAGGCGGCTAAAAATCTGGTAAAAAAGGCAATAACTAATTTTAGACTACCATATATTTCAATAACACCTGTATTTAGCGTATGTCCAAAACATGGTTATATTGCAGGGGAGCATGAATACTGTCCTTATTGTGATGCTGAGCTTTTGGAAAAAATAGAAAAAGGTGAAATAGATTTAGATTAAAGGAGACAAAATGATTAAAGAATTAAATAAAGAAGAAATTTTAGAAAAACTTAAAGAAAAAAGACAAAAATGTATGGTTTATACAAGGGTTATGGGATACCATAGACCGGTTGAGAGTTTTAATATAGGTAAAAAATCAGAACATAAAGAGAGGAAACATTTTAAAGAATGTTAGGAATTTATTCTTTTCAAAAATTCTCTTCTCTTGATTTTCCGGGAAGACTTGCCGCAATTGTGTGGTTTAGCGGCTGCAATATGAGATGTAGTTATTGTTACAATAAAGATGTAGTATTTGGCAAAAAACAGATTGAAGAAGAAGAGTTTTTGGAATTTTTAAAAAAGAGAATAGGACTGCTTGATGGAGTGAGTTTTACAGGCGGATGTCCTACAATGTATCCGAATTTAATTGATTTTGCTAAAAAAATTAAAAATATGGGATTTGAAATAAAACTTGATACAAACGGTATAAATTTTGAAGTTATAAAAGAGATGGTTGAAAAAAATTTAGTAGATTATATTGCCCTTGATTTTAAAGCACCAAAAGAAAAGTTTTATGAAATTACAAAAAACAAGCACTATGAAAAATTTGAAAAAACATTTGATTATTTAATTGAGGCTGATGTCGAATTTGAAGTGCGTACAACCGTTCATACTGACCTTTTGGATGAAAACGATATCAATAAAATAATAGATGTTTTATCAAAAAAAGGCTATAAAGGTACTTATTATCTTCAAAATTACTTTGAAACTGATAAAGAGACTATTGGAAATTTACCACATCAAAAAAGAAAACTCGATATTTCAAAAATTAATAAATTAATCCCCGTTGAATTTAGAAATTTTTAAATCTGATATAATTAATAAAAAGGCTTTAAATGCTGTTTGATAATTTAGTAAGTGATTACGAAGAATGGTTTGAGAAACATCCTGAAATTTATAAACAAGAATTAAAAACCATAAAAGCACTTTTGCCAAATGGAAACGGAATGGAAGTAGGAGTAGGAACTGGGAGATTTGCCAAGCCTTTAAATATAAATTTTGGAATTGAACCAAGCAAGGCAATGGCTGAGGTCGCAAAAAAAAGAGGCATTGAAGTTATAGAAATGAGTGCCGAGGAGATGGATTTTAAAGAGGAGTTTGATTTTATTTTGATGGTTACTACAATATGCTTTGTAAATGACCCGTTGAAAACTATTCAAAACTGCTACAAGGCTTTGAAAAAAGATGGATATTTGCTTGTCGCTTTTGTAGATTTAAACTCTCCTCTTGGAAAGATTTATGAAAAAAATAAAGAAAAATCAAAATTTTATAAATATGCTAAATTTTTTACAAAAGATGATATTATTAATTTAATGAAAAAAGCCGGATTTAAAGAGTTTGAATGTGTTGAAAATTTATATGGCGACAGTCTTAATAATTTAAAATTTGAAATTAAAAAGTGCAACGGCGGTGCTTTTAAAGTTATAAGGGGTAAAAAATGAGATTTAGTATAGTTTTTGATAATTACATAGCAAATGAAAAGTTAGAGAGTTTTTGGGGATTTAGTTGCATGATAAATGATAATTTTTTATTTGATACAGGAAGCAATGGAAGGGCGCTTGTTAGAAATATGGTAAAAATGGGGTTTGATTTAGAAAAGTTGGAGTATCTTTTTATTTCCCATCCTCACTGGGACCATATAGGCGGGATTGATTCTGTTGTTGATATAAACAGAAACTTAACGCTTTTTTTGCCTGATAGTTTATCTCAGCTTTATATTAGGGATTTGAAAAAACTTAGTAAAGAAGTAAAAGTTATTCATGAATATCCTGTAAAACTTTTTGAGGGGTTTTATTCCACGGGCGTAATGCATCCGGTGGGAGAGCAGAGTCTGGTAATAGATGAAGGTGAATTTGGAATTGTTGTTACGGGATGTTCGCATCCGGGAATTACAAATATCGTAAAAAGGGCAAAAGATATATTAAATAAACCTATTCTTTATGCAATCGGAGGGTTTCATCTTATGAGAAGCAGCGAAGAAGATATAATGGAAGTAGTTAGAGAAATGAAAAATTTAGGGGTTGAATATGTAACTCCGACTCATTGCACTGGAGATTTGGCTATTGAAATGTTTAAAGAAGCTTACGGAGAAAACTATATCCCAGGAGGAGTTGGAAGAATAATTGAATTTTAGGAGTGAAAATGAAAAAATTGTTTTTAATAGTACTTGGTATTTTTATCTTTACGGGATGCACTACAAAAATAATTGTAAAAAAAGATAATTCTATCTATCAGCAAAAACAGGATGCGAATAAGGCATGGAGGGATTTAAATAAAGAGCATTAATTTTTATGTTTATGTCTTACTCTTTTTAGCTCTTTTTCTATAATATCGTCATAAGCCCATTTTTTCAGGGTTTTTTCTATGATTTCTTGTGAAAGCTCGGGTGTTTCATACATTCCTTTGGCGGCTCTTTGGCGCTGGGCTTCATACAAGATTACTGCATTAGCAACCGAGACATTAAGACTCTGGCTCATTCCATACATTGGGATTATAACTTTTTTATCCGCATATTTTATGCTTGTTTCACTTGCCCCCTCAACTTCATTTCCAAGTACCACCAATGTCGGTTTGGTATAATCCACTTCTCTGAAATCAACCGTATCTTCATCAAGAAGCGTTACCACCACCTGATAGCCTTCGGATTTTATACCCTGATAAAATTTTTCGATATCTTCAATGTATTCGTTAAAAATCCACTTATGGGCGCCCATTGTAATTTCATTGTTTAAGCGTACCTGTTTTTGATGCCTGTAATATAATTTTCCTATGTTTACCGCATCGCATGTCCTGACGATTGCCGCAAGATTATGAGGTGAATATACATAATCCATAAAAACTCTTAAAGTATCTTGACGGGTTTGAAGAATTTTTTTCATTTTCTCTAAGCGTTCATCGCTTACTAAATACATTTATTTCCTTTTTAATAGTGATAATAATAAAATAATAGATGCAATTATAACAATTGTAGGAGTAGGAGAAATGTCATAATAATAACTTATCAAAATACCGCTTACCATAAAAATAAGACCTAAAACACCGCTTAAAATCATCATAGTAAAAAATCTTTTTGTAAATTTTTCGGCTATTAGGGCAGGAATTGTAAAAAGTGCGAGTATCAGTATAATTCCAATCGCCCTTACGCTCATTACAATTGTCAGGGATGTGAGAATCAGAAAATATGTATATAACAAATCAGCATTTATCCCTCTTAATTTTAAAAACTCCCTGTCATAGCTCATAGCTAAAAATCTGTGATAAAGAAAGATAATTGAAATTAATATTACTAAATCTATTATCCCCATGAAAATTAAATCTTTATTTTCCACAAGCAGGATATTTCCAAATAAGTAGCTAAGCGCATCAGACTGATATCCGGGAGTTAGACTCAAAAATATAATACCGATACTCATTCCGACAGCCCATATTACACCTATGAGACTGTCTTGTCTGTGCGGGAATCTGATGGTAATAACAGCCAAAATAACAGCCAGTAATGCGGTAAATAAAGATGTGGTAAGTATTACAGAACTTCCAAGATAAAGAGCTAGTCCTATTCCTCCGAAACTTCCATGAGCAATACTGCCGGTAATGGCAGTGGTTTTATTAATAACAATCAAACTTCCAATAACCGCTATGGCAATGCTTAAAAGAAGCGATGCGTAAATTGAGGAGCTTATTAAATCCCACACGATTCATCCTTTAAAAATTCTATCAGTTCGACTTCACAGAAGTGTTTGTCTTTTGGAATATTGAGTTTCGGTCCTTCGTGAATTACGGCTTTTTTGTGAATATAGGCTATTTTATCCACATCTCTTAAAAGTATTTTGATATCGTGGCTTACGACAAGTCTTGTAACTTCAAAACTTTCAATTAAATCAAGTATCTCTTTTTGCCCACTCGGGTCAATTGCGCTTGTAGGTTCATCCATCATTAAAATTTTAGGTTCGCTTACAAGCGCCCTTGCTATAAGTACTTTTTGTCTTTGTCCTCCTGAGAGGTCTTTTATTTTTTTATTTGCTAAATTGTAAATGTTTAATGTGTCTAAAATTTCTTTTGCTTTTTCCTTGTCTTTTTGTGAATAAAAAAATTTACCTTTTTTAAGTCTTCCTTGAAGCACAATATCAAATACCGTAATCGGCAGGTCAAGCGAAAAATTCGTATGCTGGGGAACGTAACCGATTATTTCTCTATTTTCTTTTGGAGGTTTACCGTAAATTTTGATTTCCCCTTTTGTGGGGCTTAAAAAACCTAGAAGAAGCTTTAAAAGTGTGGTTTTCCCCCCACCGTTTGGTCCTATAATTGCCATAAATTCCTTATCTTCAAGTTCAAAGTTAATATCTTCTAAAACCCATTCTTTTTCATATTTAAAATATAAATTTTTAACTTCAATGGCTTTCATTGTAGTGCTTTTATAAGTTCATTTATTGTATCTTCGGGATATTCGTTAAGAGGTGAGATTATTTTTACTTTTGCATTTATTTTATTGGCTACTATTTTTGCATATTTCGTAGGAAATTCAGGCGAAATTATTACTGTTTTTATATTTTCTTTTTTTGCAATTTGTATAATTTTTGCCAGGTATGCAAAGCTTGGAGCCTTTCCTTCTTTTTGGAGGGCTATTTGTTTTATGTGGAAATCTTTTGCGAAATAATAAAATGAAGGATGAAAAGTGATAAACGCTTTTTGTTTAATTTCCTTAAATCCTTTTACTTCAAGAAGTGAAAGTTTATTAATATATTTTTGATAATTTTGCAGGTAAATTTCTTTGTTTTTAGGATCAGTATCAATCAAAGTATCCAAAACAACTTTTGCCTCTAATTGTAAAAATGCAGGGCTTAGCCAGATATGCGGATTTGATGAGGTATTTAGGTATTTTCCAAAATAGATAATCTTAATATTAGGATTAATCTCTTTTATTTTGTTTATGTATTTTTTGTCAAACGGCACGCCTATTGTAAAATAGATATCGGAGTTTTTAATAGCTTTTAACTGTTTAAAATCAGGCGAATAGGTAGCAGGTGAATTTCCGGGAGGTACCATTACATTAACATTTGCATTTGGTGCAATATTTTCAATAACACCTTTTTGCGGGAGAATTGTTACGCTTATATTTAATGCAAAACTGATAATTGGAAGTAAAAAAACTAAAAATTTAAAACTGTTTTTTACATTCATTGCATATTCCTTTTATGATAATTTCTATGGAACTTATTTCAAAATCAGTATAGTGAGAGAGATTGATGGTATCTTGTGCGCTTAGAGGTTTTAAACAGTAAATTTTTTTGCATTTAACGCATTCAAAGTGCGGATGTATTGGATTGTGAATATTACAGTCAATTTCATAAAAACTTTTTTCATCCGTTAATATTTCTCTTATTATTTTCTTTTTAAGGAGAGATTTTAAATTTCTGTAAACGGTTGCTTTATCCACATTTAGCATATTTTGCAAATCATTTGCATTTAAAATCCCGTTTTCACTTAGCAATAATGCTATTTTATATTCTGTTTTTTTGAGGTTTTTTAATTTTTCACACATAATAAAATTATATCATAATGCAACTCAGTTGCAAAAATAAAAAAAGAGAACATAACATATTAAATTATTTATTTTTTTTTAAAATAATATTTTTACTATTTAAAAACCACCAAATTGCAGGAAATCCTGCTAAAATTTCCAAAAATATAGTTAATATTCTACTTCCTATTGAGCCTTGATATTTATAAGCAATAAATCCTATTATTGGTATTAATATTATTAAAGCTCTCCATAAGATGTTAAAATATATTTTTAGCATCTTAATAAATTTATTTTTTCCTTTGACTTCTATTCCAAATAAATTAAAATACAAATTTATTACAAAAAAACTCAGAACAATAGTAATTATAAATATTCCAATAAATATTTCTTTCATATACCAAAAAAAGTTTGTGTATTGCATAATATCTATAAATAAAATATATTCTGCAAAAATAATAAGTAACATAATTCCAGTTATATAACACCATAGTTTAAAAGCAAGTTTTATTTTTTTCATAAATCTCCTTTTTTTATTGCATTTTATAATATTTTTTTGTATAATTTCAATCACATTCCGGCGTAGCTCAGTCGGTAGAGCAGACGGCTGTTAACCGTCGGGTCGCAGGTTCGAGTCCTGCCGCCGGAGCCATTATTAAAACAATATCTTTGACACTTTTATTAAACATAATTCATATAACCCAAAAAAAGGGTTTTGGAGGTTAAAACTTTTAAGGAGGGGAAATTGCGCTCGTATTATAACTAAATATACTTAAACTTAGCTTAAATTTGGATTTAAATCATTAAAATTACTGGTTAAAATGTATTTATTATTCATAAACTCAAATTCAAGTTTGTAAGAGTGAAGCATCAATCTTTTTGCACCTGTTTTTTCTATTCTTTCATCTTCGCTAATTTGTTTATTTAAATATCTATCGGCAAAGTCATTATCTACACCGTATAACGGATCACCGATAATAGGATGTCCAATACTGAATAAATGGACTCTTATCTGATGTTGTCTGCCTGTTAAAAGTGTACATTCTACTAATGTGTTTTCTCCCATTTTTTTGATGGGTTTAACTATTGTAACCGATTCTTTTCCCTCCGGATGAATTATTACTTTTACTTTTATATTTTCATCTTTGTTCGCAAGAATTGGCTTTTTAATTGTGAGTGTTTTGTTTATATGTCCTTTTACAAGGGCTAAATATTTTTTTTGAACTTCTTTATTTTGAAACATTTGTTTTAGGATACTCTCGGCAAATTTATTTTTTGAAGCAATTATAAGACCGCTTGTTTCTTTATCAAGTCTGTGTACTAAATTGGCATTGTTTCCATATAGTTTTCTGACATCATCAAGCAGACTTTTAGTGTTAGCAAGTTTTTTAGGATGAATTGCAACTCCGCTTGGTTTGTCAAATACTGCAAAATGAGAAGTTTCAAAAATAGGTTTAAGTCCATAACCGTTTGGTTCGAATATAATGCATTTTAGTATTCCACTTCCTCGCGCAGATTTTTCTCTTACTCTTTTTCCATTAAGGCTAACTCTTCCTCTGTCAATTGCTCTTTTTGCTTCTCTTAAATTAAATTTCAATTCTTTTAGTAAAAAATCAAGTATTTTAGTATCTTTAATCTCAAATTCTTTTGTTACAAATCCCATTATTTAATCATATCCTTGAAATTTCTATTATTTCCCATAGCTGTCAAATCATCAAGACTTGTTAATCCTTTATTTATTTCATTTGCATCTTTATTTACTTGTTCTTGCAATTTTTTAAGCTCTTCTTTATATTTTTGCATCTCTTCTTTCATCTCTTCAAGTTCAAGTTCGCGTCTAATATCAGCCGTTGCATCTCTCCACATTCTTTTGGCTTTTCCAATAAGTCTTCCAGCAGTTTTCAGGGCTTCTGGTAATTTATCAGGTCCCAGCACAATAATAGCTATAATCACTATAAATAAAAACTCAGTTGAACCTATATCAAACATAATAAGCCTTTTTGTTATAATTGTATCAAAAAAAGGTTAATTATGGTTGAAAGATACAGTAGAGATGAAATGAAAAAGTTATGGACCCAAGAAGCTAAATACAATGCTTGGCTTGAAGTTGAAAAAGCAGCAGTAAAAGCATGGAATAAACTCGGACTTATTCCTGATGAAGATGCAGAAAAAATTGTAAAAAATGCAAAGTTTGATATTAAAAGAATAGATGAGATCGAAAAAGAGACAAAACACGATGTTATAGCTTTCTTAACAAGCGTTGCTGAATCTTTGGGAGAAGAGAGTAGATGGGTTCATTACGGGATGACAAGTTCTGATACAATAGATACTGCCGTTGCACTTCAAATGAGAGATTCTCTAAAAATTATTATTGACGATGTTAAAATGGTAATGGAGAGTATTAAAAAAAGAGCAATGGAGCATAAATATACATTGATGGTAGGAAGAAGCCATGGAATTCATGGAGAGCCTATTACTTTCGGACTTGTGCTTTCAATCTGGTATGACGAAATGAAAAGACATCTTAAAAACTTAGAAGAGACTCTTGAAGTTATCAGTGTCGGTAAAGTCAGCGGAGCTATGGGTAACTTTGCTCATGCCCCAATTGAGCTTGAAGAATTAACCTGCAAATTTTTAGGACTTAAACCAGCACCTATTTCAAATCAGGTTGTTCAAAGAGATAGGTATGCAAGACTTGCTTCTGCCCTTGGGCTTCTTGCAAGTACGGTTGAAAAAATTGCCGTAAATATCAGACATTTTCAAAGAACAGAAGTTTATGAAGCCGAAGAGTATTTCAGCAAAGGACAAAAAGGCTCTTCTGCAATGCCTCATAAAAGAAATCCGGTACTCAGTGAAAATATTACAGGACTTGCAAGAGTAATAAGGGCTTATGTAAATCCTGCTATGGAAAACGTTGCACTTTGGCATGAAAGAGATATAAGTCACAGCTCAGTTGAGAGATTCTGGCTTCCTGATGCATTTATTACAACTGATTTTATGCTCCACAGGCTAAACAACATAATCTCAAACCTTGTGGTTTATCCGGAAAATATGATGAAAAATTTAAATCTTACAGGGGGACTTGTATTTTCTCAAAGAGTACTGCTTGAACTTCCAAAAAGAGGAATAAGCAGAGAAGATGCTTATAAAATTGTGCAAAGAAACGCTATGAAAGTCTGGGAAGAGCTTCAAAAAGGAAAAGCTCCTATTAATGAAAAAGGAGAAAGTCTCTTTTTAGAAAATCTTTTAAAAGATGAAGATTTGAAAAAAGTTATGAAAGAAGATGAAATTAAAGAATTGTTTGATTATAACTATTACACAAGAAATGTAGATAAAATTTATAAAAGAGTTTATGGGGAAGATGAAAATAAAACTAATTAATTTTAAAACTTCTCCAAATTATAAAAAAAATTTAGAAGAAATAATTTCCATTTTAGAAAGTTCTACTTCTGATTTTTTGCTTTTCCCGGAAGTATGTCTAACAGGTTTTGATTATAAAAACTGGGAAGAAGTAAATAAATTTGGAAAATTCGCTATTAAAGAACTTTCTAAAATCAATAAAGCTTTTGCTTTAACCATAGTTTCAGAAAATAAAAACTATTTTTGTTTTTTTAATAACGGGCTTATTCATAAAAGAGCTAAATATAATCTGTTTGGTTATGAAAACAGATATTTTGAGATTGGTACTAAACCAGATATTTTTGAATGGAGAGGTTTGAAAGTGGCAAATTTAATCTGCTTTGAGCTGAGATTTATTGAATATTGGGAAAATTTTAAAGGTGTTGATTTGATAATCGTACCGGCAAGATGGGAAAAAGAGAGAATTGAACACTTTAAAACTCTTCTAAAAGCTCTAAGCCTCTCAGCACAGTCACAGGTTGTTGCCGTAAACAGTACGAATGAAAAAGCATATAGTTGTTGTTTTGATGCATGGGGTGAAGGAGTTGAGAGTAATAATATTGAAGTAAAAACACTAGTATTTTTTGAAAAAAATAAAAAAATAAGAAAAAAAATAGATATAGGAATAAAATGAGTAAAATTTTAGCAGATAAATTAGCTGATATGGTACCTCTTGGTCCAAAAGAATATAAAGCGTTTTGTGAAATAGACAGAAAGTTTTTCGTTCCGGAAGGATTTAAATATAAAGCATATGATATTACGGCTATTCCTATTGATGAGGATTCTACGATTTCTTCTCCGTTGACTGTTGCAAAAATGACATATTATCTAGACTTAGAAAATGTAGATTCTATTCTTGAAATTGGTTGTGGAAGTGGGTATCAGGCTGCTATACTCAGCAAAATTGTAAGAAGAGTGTTTACAATAGATAGAATTTGTGATTTGGTAGAGAAAGCAAAAAAAAGATTTAAAGATCTAAATATATATAATGTAAATGCAAAATGCGATGATGGCAGAAATGGATGGAAAGCTTATGCGCCATATAATAGAATATTGCTTTCTGCTTATGTAGAAAATATTGAAAATATTTTAATAAATCAATTAAAAGAAGACGGGTTTATTTTAGCACCAATTAAAATCAATGATAAACAAATTATAACGAAGATTTATAAAAATGGTAAAAAAGAAGAAATTGAAACTTGTGAATTTGTGCCTATTAAAAAAGGAATAGAAAAATAAAATCCCTACAAATACTTTTTAAAAGCTAAAAAAAGAAATAAAACAAAATATATGAATCCCGATTTTAGGGGGATTTATGTTACGAGAGGATAAAAATTTTAAAAAATTTGTAAAAATTGGATAAAATTTCCTTGACAG
>JALWNI010000096.1 GCA_027083695.1 Nautiliaceae bacterium
ACTCATAAAAATCTAAAAAATTTAATATTGGCATTTAATGAAATAAAAAATAATATTCCTCATAAATTAGTTATAGTAGGTAAAAAGGACAAAAAATATGATTTTGTGGATAAAATAATTGATGAGAATAGATTAACAGATAAGATTATACAAATAGAGTATGCTAATGATGAAGAAATAATGAATTTATATTATTATGCAGAACTTTTTGTGTTTCCAAGTTTTTATGAAGGATTTGGTTATCCTCCATTGGAAGCTTTAGCTTTAAATACTCCTGTAATATCTTCAAATATTGAAATATTAAAAGAGATATTGGGAGAAAAAATTGCATGTTTTAATCCTTCTTCATATAAAGATATAGCAAAAAAAATAAAAAATACATTACAAAATAATAAAAAAAGAGAAGAGTTATTACATATAGGTAAAAAAAGATTATCAAATTTTAGGGCTGAGGTAATAATACCTAAATATATAGAAGTTTTTAAAAAGGTAAGTGAATGAAAATTTTACAGCTTGGCAAATATTATCCTCCTCATATAGGTGGAATTGAGATGGTAATGTATCAAATTACTGAGGGGCTAAATAAAAGAGGTATTCATTGTGATGTGTTATGTTCAAATGATAAAAAACAGTATGAAGAGGTAATAATAAATAACTATAAAGTATTCAAAACTAAAAGTTATGGAAAATTTGCTTCAACATCTATTACTCCTCAAATGATATTTAAACTTAGAGAAATTATTGATAATTATGATATCATTCATATTCATTTTCCAGACCCTATGGCAAATTTGGCTTTGATGCTATCTAAGCATAAAACTAAAAAAGTTGTTTTGCACTGGCATAGTGATATAATTAAACAAAAAAATCTTTTAAAACTTTATCTTCCTTTTCAAAATTGGCTGTTAAAAAGAGCAGATAGGATTATTGCTACTACTCCAAAATATATTGAAGAATCCCCTTATTTAAAAGATTATAAAAATAAATGTGTAGCTGTTCCTATTGGTATAGATAAGAATAGACTAAAAATAAATATAAAATTAATAGATGAATTAAAAAATAGATATAATAATAAAAAATTGGTTTTTTCATTAGGAAGACTTGCCTATTATAAAGGGTTTGAGTATTTAATAAAATCTGCAAAATATTTAGATGATAATTATGTAATATTAATAGGTGGAGAAGGAGAATTAAAAGAAGAGTTGTTAAAACTTATAAAAAAAGAAGGATTAGATAAAAAAGTGAAATTAGTCGGTAAAATAAAAGATGAGGATTTAGGTAGCTATTATTATGCTAGTGATTTATTTGTTTTGCCTTCTATTGAAAAGACTGAAGCTTTTGGAATTGTTCAGATTGAAGCTATGAATTTTGGTAAGCCTGTAATTGCTACAAAAATAAAAGGAAGTGGAGTTGATTGGGTAAATGAATATGGGGTAAGCGGTTTGAATGTAGAGCCTAAAAATCCAAAGGCAATAGCAGAAGCTATATATTTACTTACAAAAAGTGAAGAGACATATAAAAAATTTTCTCAAAATGCTAAAAAGAGATTTGAGAAATTGTTTACTTTAGAAACAATGATAAATAATATTTTAAATATATATAAATCATTATAAAATAACACAAAATATATTAAAATGAATTAAACACCTCTTTTTTCTGTCACTACTTTGAATGTTTTAAAAATAGTTTTTATTTCAAGCCATAATGACCAGTTTTTGATATAGTACAAATCATACATCAGTTTTTGTTTAGCATCAAGAACATTTTCTCCATAAGGGTAATTTACCTGAGCCCATCCGGTAATTCCGGGAGCTACAAGGTGTCTTTGGTTATAGTATGGAATTTCTTTTTCAAAAATATCAATCCAGTATTTTCTCTCAGGTCTTGGACCTACTAAATGCATCTCCCCTTTTAATACATTTATAAGCTGAGGCAATTCATCAATTCTGGTTTTTCTCATAAATGCCCCCCATTTAAAAACTCTTGGGTCATTTTTACTTGCAAATTTGGGTTTTCCTTTTTCAGCATCCGGAATCATACTTCTGAATTTATAACATACAAATTCTTTGCCGCTTTTTCCTACCCTTTTTTGTTTGAAAATTATAGGACCATTAGGAGATTCTTTTTTTATTCTATATGCGGCATAAAGCATTACAGGAGAGGTTACAATCAAAAGAGGTATGGAGATGCAGTAATCAATAATTCTTTTAATTATATATTCAAATCTGTTGTAAGGTTTTATCTCTTCAAGATATGAAATTTTAGTGTTATTATTTGGAATATAGAGTTTTTGAAGATAATCTTCAAGGAAATGTTCAATAGTTAAAAATTTATAACCTTGAAGTTCAAGAGATGTAAGATATTTTATAAGTTCATTGTCTGCATTGTCGGTATTTAATATAAGATACTCACAATCATTTTTTGAAAGTAATTTTTCAATTTCATTTTTATCAGGATTTACATAAATAATATTTTTTTTAAGTACTTCTTTTTCCAATTCGTTAAAAATATATTTTGAACCGATTAAAATCATTACATCACCATTATATTTTTGCGAAATTATATCAAAATAAAAAATACAGTTAAGTGACTGACACTATATGGAAGAGTTTTTTTGGTTGCGGGGGCAGGATTTGAACCTGCGACCTTCGGGTTATGAGCCCGACGAGCTACCAGGCTGCTCTACCCCGCGTCAAAGTGGCTGGGCTGGGAGGATTCGAACCTCCGAATGACGGAGTCAAAGTCCGTTGCCTTACCGCTTGGCGACAGCCCATTGCTGTGTGGATTGAAATTATAATAAAAATTTTTTTAAAATGCAAGAGGATTTTTATTTAAATAAGATATAATTTAAAAAATTTTTAGGAGAGATAATGATAAAAAATAAAAAAATTTATTTTTATATACTCTTTGCTTATATTTTTAGTGTAGGTTTTCATCTTTTTTGGTTAAGCTGGGCTTCAAAATATCCTGAATTTTACTGGCATGGACAGTTAATGATAAACAATCCGGACGGGTATTATTATGGAAGCGATGCTCAGAAAATTCTTTATGGAATGCATAAATATAATTTTAACTTATCACATCCTTTTAATTTAGGATTAGGAGTGATAACCGCATATATTGTTAAATTTTTTCCGTTTTTATCGTTGGATACGGTCATTTTGTATCTTTCTGCAATAATCTCGTCTTTAATAGTAATTCCCCTAATTTTAATCGGAAAACTTTACAAAAATATTGAATGGGGATTTTTATCAGCTCTGTTGGCTTCAATTGCGTGGAGCTTTTATAACAGAACACTTGTCGGTTATTATGATACCGATATGTTTTCAGTGCTTAATATTACGATAGTTTTATATCTGTTTTTGGAATCCGTTAAAAATAAAAATATAACCACTGCTTTTATATCTTTTTTAATGATTCTGTTTAATGAATGGGTATATCCTTCCGGAAACACAATTATTTTTGCGATATTTATA
>JALWNI010000097.1:0-1912 GCA_027083695.1 Nautiliaceae bacterium
TACCAACAATATATTGAAAATAATCATCTTCATAAGGCTTTGAATATTTGGCTTCTAAAATAAAATTTATAGTATGTTTATTAGTGATATATGTGGTTCTGTTTCTAATATAATATTCTATTTCTTTTATATTTGCTCCCCCTATTAAAACACTGTTTGGATTTGAAAAATTAAAATCAACAGGAAAAGCTCTATATGCACCTTTCCATTGATAATTTATAACTCCTAAATTAAAATTATTTTTAATATTATCTGTTATAAATTTTGAATTATTATAATTTAAAAATTGATGAAAAAGATTAACATGTTTGTTTGGTATTAATGGCGGTAAATTTAATAAACCGAAAAAATTTCCTTTTTGAAAATATTGAAATCTATAAGAAATTGTAGAATTGTCTTTTTTATATCTGATACCGATCCCTATTTCTTTTTCTAATTCATTTGGTCTAACATCTCTAATAGCAGTTCCCTTTTTTGAAGATTTTGTCATATCTACTAGATATATTTTTCTTTTTTTGATGATAGGGTCAGATATTTCATAATGTGCATCGATTAATAATTTATCATTTAGTTTATCAAATAGACTCATGGTTGTCTGTCTATTGCTGCTTTGATATAACGAAAATTGATTTGTATTAAATTGATTTAAAGTTATTATATTTATAACTCCCAAATAAGCCTTATCACCATATAAAATTGCATCAGGAGTTTTTGTAAATTCAATTCTTTTAATTAAGCTAGCAGGAAAGTTATAATAATAAAACTGATTTGAATATAAATTATTTGTGACTTCATGACCGTTAATTAAAAATTTAATTTTATCTCTATATAATGATTTATTTCCTCTAACTACTATTTCTCTTTTACCAGAAGCACTCATAGAAATTCCAATTCCGGGGAGATATTGTAATAAATCTAAAAGTGTTCTTGCTCCGCTTTTAACAATAAAATTTCTATTTATAACTTCAACATTTGAAGGAGTTTTATCAATATTTAATTTTGTTTTTGTTGCTATTTCACTTACTTCATTTAATGTTTTTAAAAAATCTTCTTGATATGAAGCAAATAACAAATTTCCTAAAAAGATTATTAGGTATAATCTTCTCATAGAAACCTTTCAAAAAATATTTTATAATTTTACAAAAAAATTACAAATTTTAAAAAGGTTATTATGAAAATTACTATTGGCGGCTTTGACGGAATGCATTTAGCTCATAAAGAACTTTTAAAAAGAAGCGATGCGTATCTCGTTATTGAAAAAAACCCATCTCTTACCCCTTTGTTTGAGAGATTAAGCTATAAAGCAAATATGCTTGATTTATTACCATTAAATGAAATAAAAGAATTAAGTAAAGATGAGTTTATTGAAAAATTAAAAAATTATAATGTTAAAGAAATTATTATAGGCTATGATTTTAAATTTGGAAAAAATAGAAGCGGAAATATTGAAGATTTAAAAAAATATTTCAAAGTTGAAATAATAAACGAAATTAAATTAGATGGTATCGGCGTGCATTCAAAGATAATTAAACATTTTATTGAAAATAATAAGATAAAAACAGCAAATAAATTTTTAGGACATTTGTATAAAATCAGAGGAATAAAAATAAACGGTCAAGGACTTGGAAGCAAATTTTTAGTTCCTACAATTAATATTAAATTATTTTATGATTATACCCTCCCACAAGGTGTATTCATTTCAAAGACAAATGGATATTACTCTTTAACTTTTATAGGTGTTCGCTCAACAGACAGGGATTTCGCAATTGAGACTCATATTCTTGAAACTTTTGATAATAAAATAGAAAAAGAGATAATTGAAATTGAGTTTTTAGAGTTTTTAAGAGAAAATAAAAAATTTAATGATATTATTGAATTAAAAAATCAAATAATGTCAGATAAAAAAGAGGCC
>JALWNI010000097.1:1922-13867 GCA_027083695.1 Nautiliaceae bacterium
TTCATATAATTCCTTTCTTAATTTTTTGATAAAACTTTAATAAATAAAAATTACATTTCGATGACAAAAAAATAATTTGTTGTTATCAAACTGTTATAATTTCAATAAAAAAGGTATTTAATGGCGTTAATTGACCTGCTTGACGTATCAAAGAAATTTGAAGCCCAAAAAATTTTATGTAATATTGAATTTCATCTTGACGAGGGTGAAAGGGTCGCTCTTATAGGTAAAAACGGAAGCGGTAAATCCACTCTTATGAAAATAATTGATGGTACTATTGAGCCGGATTCCGGGGAGATAATTACTAAAAACGGAATTAAAATAAAAAGACTTCTCCAACAGCCAAAATTCAAACCGGGAATGAGTGTAAGAGAAGCGATAGAAAACGAGCTTACGGAATTTAAAGAAGCATATAATAGATACCTAAAACTCACAGAGCAGTTTGCACACGACCCTGAAAACAGACAGATTCAAAACGAGCTTGATAAAATCTCCAAATTTCTTGATTATCACAATGCATGGAATCTTGATGATCGAATTGAAAGGATTTTACAGGAGTTTGATTTAAAAAAATATGAAAACAAAGACATTGATCTGTTAAGCGGAGGAGAGCAAAGAAGAGTCGCTCTTGCTTCACTTCTTCTTCAAAAGCCTGATGTGTTGCTTTTGGATGAGCCTACAAACCATCTTGATGTTTATATGACGGAATTTTTGGAAGATATTTTACTTAAAGACAAATATACTTTTATTGTAGTAAGTCATGACAGATACTTTATAGACCGAATCGCTACACGCGTAATTGAGCTTGAAAACTGTAAGCTAAGAAGTTTCAAAGGCGGATATGCGGATTATATTAGACAAAAAGAAGAACTATTAAGAGTAAAAGAAAAAGAATTTGAAAATGAACTAAGACTTCTAAAAAGAGAAGAAGAGTGGCTAAGCAGAGGTGTAAAAGCAAGACTTAAAAGAAACGAAGGAAGAAAAGAGAGGGTTTTGAAACTCCGTGAAAAAGTCAAACAGGACAAAAGCGAAATCAGACAGATTGAAATGCAGCTTAAAAGAGAGCTTATAAAAAAAGAAGAAGACAAAATAAACAGAAAAAAAGTGATGTTTGAGATTGAAAACCTCTCAAAATCCCTTGGAAATAAAAAACTGATAGATAATTTCACAACAAGAATTTTGCAAAAAGATAAAATTGCAATAGTAGGTAAAAACGGTAGCGGAAAATCAACACTTTTGAAACTTTTAATAGGCGAAGAAAAGCCTGATGGCGGAATTATAAAAGTCGGGGAAAACATAAAAATAGGATATCTTGACCAGAGAAAATCTATGTTAAATGACGATAAAGACCTGATAGAGACATTCTGTCCCCAAGGCGGGGATCATGTGAATGTAAAAGGAAGAAACATACACGTTTACGGATATTTAAGAGAATTTTTGTTTCCTCCTGAATATTTGACTAAAAAAATAGGAGTTTTAAGCGGAGGTGAAAAAACAAGGGTTGCCTTAGCTCTTCTTTTTACAAAAAATTTTGACGTTTTAATTTTAGACGAGCCGACAAACGACCTTGACATTCCGACAATTAATATTTTAGAGCAGTATCTGATTGATTTTGAAGGAAGTGTTATTTTTGTAAGTCATGACAGATATTTTGTCGATAAAGTGGCAAAAAAACTTTTTATTTTTAAAGGAAACGGAGTTATCGAAGAGAGCCATATACCATACACAGAATACCTTGAAATAGAAAAAGAGCTTAAACTTCTTGGAAATTTAGAAAGAAAAATCGAAAATGAAAAAAAAGAAAAACCAAAGCCGAAAAAACAAAAAAAACTCTCCTACAAACAACAAAAAGAGCTTGAAGAGCTGCCAAAACTTATAGAAGAGCTTGAAATTACGATAGCAGAAATTGAAGAGTGTCTTGCAAATCCTGAATGTTATCAGGAAAAAGGTCTTATGGAATTATCCGCTGAACTTGAAGAAGTTAAAAAGCTTTATGATGAAAAGGTTGATAGGTATTTAGAACTTGAAGAATTAAAAGAGACATTAGAAGAAAAAAAATAAAGGTTTAAAATGTTTAAATTAAATTATAATGTAAAAAAAATTAAATCTAAAATGGATGAAATCACCGTTTATAGTTCTGCAATGAGTTTTTATACAATTTTTTCTTTAATTCCTATTATTTTACTTGTATTATCCATTTTTGCTTCATCTCCTTTTTTTAATGAATTTTATGAGAAATTGCAAAATTTTTTAATTTCCAATATATTACCTTCAAATCATAATCAAATTAAAGAGTATCTTGATGCTTTTTTGGTAAACTCTTCAAAAATGGGCCTTATAGGAGGTGTTTACATAATTTTCACCTCTATTTTATTTTTTGACAACTATGAAACAATAATTTCTAGAATATTTGAACAGGAAAAAAGAAATTTTTGGGAAAAATTAAAACTCTATTGGACTATGCTCACTCTTTTTCCAATACTTTTTGCATTGGCAATTTATTTATCAGTAAAGTTAGAATTTTTTCTTCATCTCTCTTTTGGTTTTTTAGTTCCTTTTTTCATAATGTGGTTAACATTTTTTCTTGCATATATGTTAACTCTCAATATAAAAAGCATAAAAATTACTTTAATAGTATCATTTGGTGTAACATTTCTTTTCTTTGTTGCAAAAAATATATTTTTATATTATGTAATTTTTAATAAAACATATACGACAATTTATGGATCATTATCTATATTGCTTTTTTTATTTTTGTGGATTTATATAAATTGGATAATATATATATCCGGTATATATGTGATTAAGTATTTAGAAAAAAAAATGTTACCAAACTTCACAAATCATAATTCATAACTCTCTTTTTTTCCCATTTTAAATAATTTTATTTTATTATGAAAATAAAAAGGAGTTTTTATGACTAATGAAGTATATTATCCACACAAAGAACTTTTTGAAAATCCAGCATTTAAAAATATGTGTGAATATGAAGATATGGTAAGGGAATTTGAAAAAGATTATGAAGGTACATGGGCAAAACTTGCAAACGAAAAAATATCATGGTTTGCACCTTTTAAAAAAGTGCTTGATGAAAGCAACGCTCCTTTTTACAAGTGGTTTACCGAAGGTAAGTTAAATGTAGCATATCAGTGTATAGACAGACATCTTAAAGACAAAAAAAACAAAGCCGCAATTATCTGGGAAGGTGATAACGGAGAAAAAAGAATTATTACTTATTTGGAACTTTACAGAGAAGTAAATAGATTTGCTAATCTATTGAAAAATTTAGGAATTAAAAAAGGCGATAGAGTTGTTATTTATATGCCTATGATCCCGGAAGCCGCTTTTGCAATGCTTGCATGTGCCAGAATTGGAGCTATTCACAGTGTAGTATTTGGAGGATTCAGCGCAGAAGCACTTAAAGACAGAATACTTGATGCCGAGGCAAAAGTAGTAATTACGGCTGATGGTGCATTTAGAAAAGGCAAACCTTATATGTTAAAACCTGTGGTGGATAAAGCTCTTGAAGGTGTTGAGTGTATTGAAAAAGTGGTGGTAGTTGAGAGAAACAAAGAAGATATTAACTGGGTAGAAGGTAGAGATGTAAGTTATAATGATTTGATTGCAAATCAAGATGATGAATGTGCTTTTGAGATTATGGACAGTGAAGACCCGCTTTTTTTACTTTATACCTCAGGAAGTACAGGAAAGCCAAAAGGGGTTGAGCATCATCAGGCGGGATATATACTTTGGGCTCAGTTAACAATGGAGTGGGTATTTGATATTAAAAACAATGATACATTCTGGTGTACTGCGGATATCGGATGGATTACAGGACATACATACATAGTATACGGACCTCTTGCAGCAGGTGCTACAACTTTAATGTTTGAAGGGGTTTTAACATATCCTGATGCTGGAAGAGCTTGGAGAATGGTTGAAGAATACAAAGTAAATCAGTTTTATACAGCTCCTACGGCAATAAGACTTCTTCATAAAATTGGTTCCGATGAACCTAAAAAATATAATTTAAGCTCACTTAGAGTTCTTGGAACGGTTGGAGAGCCGATAGACCCTGCGGCTTGGAAATGGTATTATGATGTTGTGGGAGGTGGAAGATGCTCAATTGTCGATACATGGTGGCAGACTGAAACGGGAGGACATATGATATCCCCTCTTCCGGCAGCTACCCCTATAAAACCGGGAAGTGCTACCTTCCCGCTTCCAGGTATTTTTGCAGAAATTATAGATGAAAACGGAAACAAAATGGTTCCTAACGAAAAAGGGCTTTTATGTATTACAAAACCTTGGCCGAGTATGATTAGAACAATCTGGGGAGATCCTGAAAGATTTGTAAAAAGTTACTTTTCAACTGCCAAAAAGAACGGTAAACCTGTATATTTTTCAGGTGACGGTGCAATCTATGATGAAGATGGATATATTTGGATAACAGGAAGAGTTGATGATGTTATCAATGTAAGCGGACACAGATTAGGAACTGCTGAAATTGAAGCCGCTATTCAAAAACACCCTCATGTAGCAGAAGTGGCCGTAGTTGGTAAACCTGATGAAATTACGGGCGAGAGTATTTTTGCATATATTGTACTTAAATCAAGTGACGATTTAGGCGAAGAAGTTGAGCTTATGAAAGAGATTAATGAAATTATTGCGGTTGAAATAGGAAATATTGCAAAAGTCAAAGATTTTGCATTTGTTCCCGGACTTCCAAAAACGAGAAGCGGAAAAATAATGAGAAGAATATTAAGAGCAATTGCAAAAGGAGAAGAGATAAAACAAGACACTTCAACTCTTGAAGATCCGAGTGTTGTTGAAAAAATTATAGAAATAATTAAAAGTCGATAAGTTTGACGGCTTTTTCGTTATAATTTCATAAAAAAGGAGAATTTATGGATATTACTAAAATTAAACCGGGAAATCCAGAAGAAGCTATAAATGTCGTGATTGAAATTCCTCAGGGAAGTAACATAAAATATGAACTTGATAAAGAAAGTGGAGCCATATTTTTAGATAGAATTCTTTATGGAACTCAATTTTATCCGGCAAATTACGGATTTGTACCAAATACACTTGCAGAAGACGGAGACCCAATTGATGTATTAGTGTTAAGTTCAGTTTCAGTGGTACCCGGATGTGTAATTAAATCAAGGGTAATTGGTGTTTTGATTATGGAAGATGAAAGCGGAAAAGATGAAAAAGTTTTAGCAGTTCCTGTTACAAAACTTGATCCAAAAATGGCAAAAATTGAAAGCCTTGACGATTTACCTGAAATTACATTACAGCAAATCAAACATTTCTTTGAAACATATAAAGACCTTGAACCTGGTAAATGGGTAAAAGTAACAGGATTTGATGGAAAAGAAAAAGCAATAGAACTTATCAATAAATCAATTAAAAATTATAAATAGCTTCTTTTTAGAAGCTTTTTTGTAAATATATCCCGATATATTGATTTCTTGTTTCACTTTCTGGTTCAAAAATTTTATAAATATTACCATTATAAATTAAAGTGGTTTTTTTTGATTTATTTATATGCCAATAAACATATTTATAAAAAATTCCAATAGAGTAAATGTAATTTATTTTCTTTTTGAAATTTATTTCAGCTTCCATACCATTTGTATTACCTAAATTTATTGTTGGATTATTTCCAAGATATATTTTTAGTTTTGGCCATAATGCGTAAGTATATTTAAAATTATATTTTAATACAAATGAATTAAAATATAAATTGGAATTTAATCCTAGTGCAAAATAAGGCCAATAATATTGTTCGTCATAATCACTAGATGAATTAGATGAACCTCTATTCCAAAATCTATATCCTAATTCTAAAAGATAAAATTTTGTATTTATACCAAGTTTTAAATTATAAATTCCGACATTATATTGTTCATTTTCTATTGAAGTTCCATTTTGATAACTTCCTTTATAATAGCTTTTGCCATAGGAAGCCTCTGTAATTAAATAAATATCAGAATAATAATAATTTTTAATATATTTTATTCCTATACCATTTAAATCTCCAAAAGAGTTAAAATCTCTATCAATTATACTTCCAGCAGAATATTCTTTATAATCTTCTTTTATTGTAAAAAAATAATATGATAGACTATCTGCAAATAAGATATTACAGATTAATATTGGTATTGCAATTTTATTCATAAAATTTTTCATTAAAATATTTAGATACATCGATACCTAAATATTTTTTATTTTCATATTTTTTTGAAAGATATGTAGTGGCATTTAATAATTCTGGTGATTTTATTCCATGTTTAAGACTCATTAAAGCTTCAATATAAGCACCCAAATGATCAGCTACTTTTATAAGTTGTCCGTCGATTCCTTTTACACCTAAAACTTCCTGTAATGTTTTAACTTTCTGATAACCTTGTTGAGTAATAATTTTATTTGCAAATTCGTCATAAAGAAAAATTTTTAAATCTTTTCTTATATTTTTTGGAGCAAGAGGAAGAATTTTTTCTTCAATTAGCATGTTTTCATACTCTTTTAAAATTTTATCAAGACCTTTTACTCCTTGTTTTATTGGAGCAATAATATCTCTTGTTAATGCTTCTGGTAAATCATGAAATAAAGCAGTAAAGAAATTATAAAATATTTTATCTTTGTTTCCACCATATTCTTTTGTTAAAAAAAGCGTCATAATTGCTACAAAAAGCATATGTCCAAGAACACTGGTCTCAGGTACCCTAGGAGTGTTTGCCCATCTTTTTTGAAATCTTAAATTTCCGCATAAGGAAATAAAATCGTAACTTTTTCTTTTAAGAGAAAGAATTCTTACTCCTTCTAAATCAAAATAATCCTCTAATTCATTTTCTATTTCTTTTTTGGTTTCTATTATGCCATAACTTTCTTTTGCAAAATTATATATAAAGTCAAATTCCCATTTACTTGATATGTAACTTGCTGCTGAGAGTATTCTTTTTTCAATTTTGTTTGTATTATTAAATAACTTAACATAATATTCTAACTCTTCATTTATTATCCCATTTAATGTACCAATAACAAAATCATCAAGCTCTTTACCTTTTTTCTTTCTTAAATAATAATATACAGGAGATTTTAAATCAGTAAGGACCGCTCTATATAATATTCCAGCTACACCCAAATGAATTAAATCATAATAATTTACTTCATTTTCATATGAAGCCAATATATAAGCTATAATCATTTTATGGGCTTGTTTATCCATTTCAATGAATTTAAAAGGTCTAGGTAAATCATTCCATCTTTCAATTGAAGCTGTTGAAAAAATTAATTTTATTAGTTTTGCATTCATGCTTTGATATCCAAAAGTGTCTTTGTCATTGTTTCTTGTGTTTTTATAGGAGTTATTTGTGCTTTAAAACCATCTTTGATAATAATTTGATTAACTATCTCATTGCTTAAAGTTAATCTATCGTTTTTGTTTGAAACAACTTGTAAATTATTTTCAATATTAGCTTGCTTAGGTTCAAAGTTTTGTGAATTTATGTTTGCAATATTATTTGAATTGATATTAATTAAGTTTTGATGTGAAAATAAAGATAGTACATTGATCATTTTTTTCCTTTATCTCTTTGATATAATTCTATCAAAAAAAGGATTTTAATGAAACTTTGGGGAGGAAGATTTTCTAAACAGGCTGCAAAACTTCTTGATGAATTTAACGCATCGCTTCCATTTGATAAGGAATTATATCTAGAAGATATAGAAGGCTCTATCGCACATTCTCAAATGCTTGCCTCACAGGGAATTATAACACAGGATGAAGCTGATAAAATCAAAAAAGGTCTTCTTGAAATAAAAAAAGAGATAGAAGAAGGCAGATTTAAATGGGATATAAGCGATGAAGATATACATATGGCAATAGAAAAAAGACTTATCGAGATTATCGGCGATACAGGCAAAAAACTTCATACCGCAAGAAGCAGAAACGATCAGGTTGCCGTGGATTTCAGAAGATGGGTATTAAAAAAAGACTTAGAATTCGCTCAAAAAATAAAAGAGCTTATTGAAGTTTTTGTAAACATAGCAAAAGAGCATACTAATACCCTGCTTCCGGGTATGACACATCTTCAACATGCCCAGCCTATTAGTTTTGGATATCATATGATGGCTTATGCGAGTATGTTTAAAAGAGATTATGAAAGATTTATGGAAAGTTTTGAAAGAAACAATATAAATCCGCTCGGGTGTGCCGCACTTGCAGGGACTCCACATAACATTGACAGATTTAAAACAACAAAGGCTCTTGGCTTTAAAGAACCAAGTATAAACTGCCTTGATACAGTAAGTGACAGGGATTTTGCGCTTGAAATTCTCTTTAATATTTCAATGCTTATGATGCATGCAAGCAGACTTGCAGAAGAGATGATTATCTGGTCCACAAGCGAATTTGGATTTATTACACTAAGCGATGAGTATTCAACGGGAAGCTCAATAATGCCTCAAAAGAAAAATCCGGATGTGCCGGAGCTTATAAGAGGTAAAACAGGAAGGGTTTATGGAAATTTAATGGCACTTTTAACAGTAATGAAAGGTCTTCCTCTTGCTTATAACAAAGATACACAAGAAGACAAAGAAGGAGTTTTTGACAGTGTCAAAAACGGCCTTATTTCTATTGAAATACTAAAAGAAACGCTAAAAACCATGAGTGTAAATAAAGAAAATATGTTAAAAGCGACAAAAAAAGGTCATCTAACTGCAACAGATTTGGCAGATTATCTTGTTAATAAAGGAATACCTTTTAGAGAAGCACATCATATTACAGGTCGTGCGGTTGCTTTGGCGGAAGAAAGAGGAGTTGATTTGAGCGAATTATCACATGATGAACTTAAAAAAATAGATGAAAGAATCGGTGATGATTTGGATTTGAGTCTTGAAAATTCAATGAAAAACAGAAAAAGTTACGGGGCGACAGCACCTGAGAGAGTAAAAGAGCAGATAGAATATTTTGAAAAATTTTTAAAGGAAAATAAATGATTTCTATCAAACATATAGATAATAAAAAATATGAAGCAACAAATGGTAAAGAAATTCTAATAATAGATACAAATAAATATTCACCGGTAGAATATTTTATTACCGGTATGGGAAATTGTTCTCTTTATGATGTAGTTGAAATGGGAAAAAAATATAATATAAAAAATGCAAAAATGGATATAGAATTTAAAAGAAAAGAGACTTTTCCTAAAATTTTTACTGAATTTCATTTTATTTATCAATTTGAAAGCGATGCGGATAATGTAACAGCTAAAAGATGGGTACTAAGTTCTCTTGAAACATACTGCTCTACCATAAATACAGTTAGAGCTGCAAGTAAAATTTACTATACTATAATTCATAATAATGATACAATTGCTTATAAAGAAATGATTTTATCAGGGGAAATAAATAAAATTGAAGAAAACTTTGAAGATGATTTTGGATGTGTGGCTTGAAGTTAAATTAAGAAATCCGGTGGATTTGAACAAAATAAAAAAACTATAAAGGATAAAAATGAAAAAATTATTAATATTAGTAGCATGTGCATTTGCCTTTGGTATGCCTAAAAATCATGGTATGACAAATGATCCGGGATTAAAACTTGCATTTGAAAAAAAATATAAAGCAGCTCTTGCTAATTTTATTGAAAGATGTTCAAATGGTGATGGTTATGCATGTGGAATGGCAGGATATTTTTATGACAAAGGTTTCGGGGATATTCCGAAAAATCATAAACTTGCAATCAAATTTTATAAAAAAGGATGTGCGTTAAATGATGCGGATAGTTGCACTCTTTTAGGATATAATGCTTACAAAAATAAAGATTATAAAAAAGCAAAAAGACTTTTAGAAAAAGGCTGTAAACTCGGCAACAAAGACGCGTGTAATTATCTTAATAAATTTTAGGGATCAACTCCCTATTTTTTCATATGCTTCAAATGCAACCATAAAAAGTTTAATTGCAAAAAATAAAAATATAATTCCTGCTATTTTATTGATTATGTTTAATATTTTTTCTTCCAGTTGAATTTTACTTGATGTAAGTGATGCTAGAATAAAGGCAGTTGAAATACCTATGAATAATGTTAATAAACTTAACATAATATTCTTACTCAAAAAAGGAGTAACAACAACTGCGAAGAATATCATTGCTTTTGGATTTGAGAGATTAAGCAAAAGAGCCTCTTTGTAAATGTTTTTATTTATTTCGCATTTATCTATATTAAGCTTTACTTTTTCTTTAAATGACAAAAGCGCAATTTTTACAAGATAAACACCACCTAAAATACCGACTATCAGTTGAAAATAAGGATTCTTACCAATACTGCCAAGCCCAAGCCCCACAAGTGAAAGATAAATAATATTTCCGCTAAGAATTCCTGCGACCGCTTTGAATGCCGCTTCTTTTCCACTGCAAAGCCCCTGTTTTATTACATAAAATATATCAGGGCCTGGTGTAAGTGCCGCAATAAATCCAATTCCTGCCAAAATCATATAATCCAATGCAAACCTTTTTGTATAATTATACAAAAAAGGCATATCTATGAAACCTTTTATAGTAATGGATATTGTTAAAGAATCTCAAAAACTATCCGATGTGGTCCATCTTGAAATAGGAGAACCGGATTTGCTACCCTCCCCTGCTGTAAAAAAAGCCGCATTAAAAGCGATAGAAGAAAACAGATTTTTTTATACTGAAAGCAAAGGTCTTAAAAATTTAAGGGAAAAAATATCAATGCATTATAAAAAATTTTATGATGTTGATGTAAATCCTGAAAATATTATTATCACGACAGGAACTTCCACTGCTTTTTTAATAGCATTTTATTTTGCAAAAGTAATAGCCTCACCCACTCCTACATATCCTTGTTATCCAAATTTTGCAGAAATTGAAAATAAAAAATTTATAAATATCCCGACAGATAAAAACTTCAAATTAAATATAAACTCTTTACAAAATTACGAATTCGATACGATTATGATTTCATCACCAAACAATCCTACCGGCAGTGTGTATGATAAAAAAGAGCTTAAAGATATCTGCGAATTTTGTGAAAAAAATCAAAAACTCTTAATTAGCGACGAGCTATATCACGGCCTTGTATATACGGATAATTATACTACGGCTTTAAAATACAATAAAAACGCTATTGTGATAAACGGATTTAGCAAATTTTTCTGTATGCCGGGATTTCGTATCGGATGGGTTATTATGCCTGAAAACTTAACAAGGGAAGCTGAGATTTTAGCTCAGAATATACTCATCTCAGCCCCTACTCTTTCCCAATATGCCGCTCTTGAAGCGTTTAATTATGAATATCTTCAAAGCATAAAAGAAGAATTTCAAAAAAGAAGAGATTTTCTTTACGAAAATTTAAAAGATATTTTTAAAATAAGCGAACCACAAGGGGCGTTTTATCTGTGGTGCGACATAAGCAGATATTCAGACAATTCATATGAATTTGCAAAAGAGCTTTTATACAAAGCAAAAGTTGCAACAACTCCTGGTATTGATTTTGGAGATTATCCAACACATATAAGAATTGCTTATACTAAAAATTTAAAAGAGCTTGAAATAGCGGTAAAAAGAATTAAAAATTTTATTGAAAACTATTGTTAAATTAAAATTAATTATGTATAATTTCAATGCGTTACGTGTTAAGTAGGGACACGCAAGCCGAACGGACGTAGCGTAATAGAATATCAAGGAGAAACAATGAAAAAAATCGTAGCATTAATGGCAATTTTCGCAGCTTTCGCATTCGCAGCTGACGGTGACACAATGATCAAAGCATACAGCGTAGTAGCAGCTGTTGTAGGTCTTGGTTTAGCGGCACTTGGTGGTGCAATCGGTATGGGACACGCTTCTGCGGCAACTATCGCAGGTACTGCAAGAAACCCTGGTATGGGTGGTAAACTTATGGGTACAATGTTCA
>JALWNI010000098.1 GCA_027083695.1 Nautiliaceae bacterium
TTATTATTTTTTAAATCCCAAATTTTTATTTTATCTAAACTATATCTGTCTGATATAAATACATAATTATCTTGAATATCTAAAATATATTTACTTTTATCTTTCATACTAAAAAAAAGTTTATTGGTCAATATATCTTTCACTTCATATTTATCAATTTCTTTATTTGATGAACGAACTATATAATATTTATGATAAACTTGGAATATACTATTGTCTGATTTATTAGTATTTATCTCATACTTTTTTTGATTTTTTATAACATCATATAAGAGTATTTTATCCAAACTATATATTAGTATATATCTATTATCTATAAATTGTATTCCTCTAATATAATTCATATTATTAATATTGAAAGATTGAATCACTTGAGATTTATTCACATCTAAAAGTTGAACTATATGTTTTTTCTCATAATTATCACCATTTATGTATGCTACAAAATTTTCATTTTGGCTTATAGAAACAGTACTTAATACAGAAATACTTTCATTCTTATCCATATAACTATAAATTACTTTGTTTTTTTCTAAGTCCCATAATTTAATGGTTTTAGTAGAAATAAAGACTAGATTTTTTTTATTTTTACTTAAACTAATATCATTAATCTTTTCCTTTTTATCTAAAATATACTCTAATTTATTTTCTTTTAAATTCCAAATTTTAATTCCCCTGTCATTATCTTGGGTAATTAAAGTATTTTTTGATGAAATATAAAAATATTTTTCTATTTCTGAGAGTTGAGGTAAAAACTTTATATCTTGATTTAAAGTTCTAATTATTAAGACTTTATCATAAAAATTAAATGCTACTAAATAGCGATTATCATCAGATATAGAGATTGGACTATATATTCTAAAATTTGTCATTTGAGAAAACTGTTTTGTTTTAATACTATACAGATACATAGAATCGAAACCAGCTAAAATAATTTCATCACTTCGATTTGTAAATAATACATGTTTTGTATCTTTCTTCATTTCAATTTTAGTACTTTTTTTATTTTTAATATCACATAAATAAATATTCTTGGGAGAAGAAACAACAATAGTTTTTTCATTTTTACTTATATCAAAGTCTGCAATATTGTCATTTTTAAAGTTAAATTCATAAATAAAATTAGAGGTTTTTAAATCATAAATTTTAATAGAGTTATCATCCGATTGAAGAATTAAAAATTTATTATTATGACTAATTTTAATTTTTTTTACAGATTTTTTTATAGTAAAGAAATAAGCTAATTTATCTTTTTTTATATTATACAAATATATTTTATTTTTACTTGAAGTTGCAATATAATTACCCTTATAACTAATATCTAAGGCTGTTACATTTTCATTAAGTTTTATTTTTTGAATACTCTTTCTTTTTTCTATATCATACAAATATACAATTGAAAAATCATCATATACTAAATATTTATCATTCCCAGATAAAGCAATAAAATTAGAATTAAGAATATTTATTTCAAATAATTTTTTTCTATCTTTTCTACTCCAAAATACAATTTTATTATTATACAAGTTTGACAATGTCACTAAAAAATCCCCATTATGAGAAATTAATAAATTTGAAATATCTTTTGTCACATTTGTACTATAACTTTTAATTTTTTCACCTTTAAGAAACATCGGTTTATTAACTTCCAAAGAAAAACTAAAACTAAACATAATAAATAAAAAAACTAAAACCCGAATCATCTAAAGTACCTCTTCCCAATCTCTACTACAATAGGAGAAATCCACCTAAACTTATTACCATCTTGAACAATTAGATTATCCCAAAAAAGTTTTCGATGTAAGCTATCTCTATTACTCCAAATCATAAAATAACCAAATTTTTCTTTTTCAAAAAGTTCAAGAAGCTCATCTTTATAGTCATAGTATTTATCAAAAAATTTATTAGAATTTAAAATTAAATCTCTATAGTCACAATCAAGATTATTAAAACAATACTCCATAAGTTCAGGATGTCCACCTGTCAAAGTATAAATCTCTTCTATCTTTGAACTATCATCCATTAACTTTTCATAATCATCAAGTGTAGGAGTTGGAAGTAGATATTCTTCAAAAATATTTAAAGGAGAGAGAAGACCCATTTTATGTTTCAAAGAAGCTAACTTTTCACGACCAAATAAAACTGTATATAACCGACCTCTAAATTTTTGATGTAAAGCTCTAAGTTGTGAAGCAAAGGTTCCTCTATGTTCATCTAAACCATTTTCAAACTCACTAACTATTAGAAAAACATCCTGTTTCTCTAAACTATCTTCCATAAAAATTTTAAAATCATATCCATCATCAATATCCCCTTTAAAATGACACTGCTTTGCTAAATATTGGAAATACTTCTTTTCACTCATACTTTTTGAATTTGGAAGCTCAATATCAAAAAAAATAGCTTTATCAAATATCTTTTTAGATTCTTCTATAATTTTTTCTTTATAATAGTTTTCAATTCTATAATGAAATGGAGAAGAAGTTATAGATAAAAGCATAATTGGTTGCTTCCGTTCAAGATAACAAAAAATATTTTTAAGAAAAACACTTTCATCAGAGAGATGAGTTATCTTTTTTTTCTTTGGAATTAAAACATTATGTATCTCTTTCAACAGCAAAGAGTCTTCCATTTGAAAAATTTGATTATAAATATCATATTCTTGCATCAAATTAATAAGTTCATTACCGTTTAATAACTCAATATCAATATTTTGATTTTGCTTCCACTCAAACCACCACTCATTATCTTGTTGGGTAAAAACCCTTGGTAGACAGAGTATCCATTTATTTAACTCATAATCTTTGTTATTAAAAGCCTTATTAGATGAGTCCTTTATCTGCTGTTTTTGACTATGTCCAAAATTTTCAAGAAAAAACTTACATTGAACTACAATAATTGGTTCTTTACTATACTCACCAATAAATATATCAATCCCACCATCTCCACGACTCACTTCCATCTGTGAAACATATCTATTGGGGTACATCTTTTTAAAAAGCACTTCACAAGCATTTTCAAACGCTTCTCTTGCTCCTGATATATTACTATGTAACGCTTTAAAATCTCTCCAATTTCTTTGCATTGATTTATGTTCTCCCTTATCCTCATATATATAGCATACATAAAAAAATATGAAAATATAATAAAGATTAGAAGTATTAATAACTAAGCATTAAATATAGAAAACAAATACCCTTGTTAAAAAATATTTATAACGTACTATAGTTTTTTTTGTGAAAGAACCATCCATTCAATACCTAAAAAACCCTCTTAAAAACCCACATTCCCAACAACGTAGCCCCCAAAGAAAATACAACATTTAAAAGTACATTAGAAAAAGCCTTAGCATACAATTCATTCTGTAGTAATAAAA
>JALWNI010000099.1 GCA_027083695.1 Nautiliaceae bacterium
TTATATAAACATCTGTATTTTTTCTATCTTTTTGTTTTAAAGAATTTGCAACAGCCAGAGCTTTTTTATATTTTTTTAGATTCCATAAAGCAAAAAATTTATATAATTTGTATTTATGACATTTTTTATAAACCTGACATAAATCATCAACTGCTAAAATTAAATTTTTATAATCTCCCATCGCGTTTAAGGCTTCTATTTTTCTTTTTATCCATTTAATAAAAATTTTATCACTAGGAGAATCCAAATATTTATTGCAAATTATAGATGCTAAATTATAATCCATAGCCGTCATAGCGCATTTGTATATTTTGTCATCATATTTTTTATTAAGGATTATATGATATTTTTCAATTAAATTTACAGCTTTTATACATTTATTTTTATTTAACAGCTCTATTAAATACTCTTTTTTTATTTTTTCTAAAAATTCTTTTTTATTTGGAAAAATTGAATTTGGTATAGTAATTAGCTTATTTTCCATATCCAAAATATCACTGTATTTTTTCATCTTATATAAAATTTGTGCTTTTTTAACTAATGCTTTTAATGCAATTGGACTACCCTTATAATCTTGAATTATTTTATTTATATATTTTAATTGTTCGTTTAAGTTTTTACTTGGTAGATTAAAAAGAACTTTATCTTTTAATGATTTTATATTATCACTGTACTCTCCATAGGGAAATTTTTTTAGATATAGATTTATAAAATAGAGAGAATTTTTATAATTTTTTGCATCATAATTCCATAATGCAAGATAATACAATAAAGGTTCATATAAATTATCCGTATATTTTAATTTTTTTATTAAATCTTCTCCGATATTTATTGCAAGTTTATACATTTTATGATTAGCAAGCATTTTAGCAAGATTGAAAGCTTTGTTTTTATCATTTAAAAGAAATTTTTTATTAGCTTTATATATTTTCAAATAATATTCATATGCCTTTTTAAATTGTCCGGAATCCATATATCTTTGTGCAAGTCTGGCAGCAGCAAGTGAAGCAATATCAATATTTTGTGTTGAAAAAAGAACATTTTCATATAACTTCATTGCTTTTTTTATATCACCCATTGAATATAACTGGTCAGCTAAATAAATTTTTGCTAAATCAGCCTCTTTTGTTCCCGGATATTCTGTGATAATTCTATTGAAAAAATAGCTTGCATTACTCAAAAATCCCATTTGAGAATAAGCTCTTGCCATTAAAAGAAGAACTTTTGGCAATTTATCGTCATAAGCATATTTTTTTATCCATTCTTTCCCTATTGCCACTGCATCTTCTGGGTCATTGTTTTTTTCTAAAAGTACCATTTTCATATACAAAACATCAGGTATAAATACTGAATTTGGAAAATTTTTTATAAAATCATCAATGGCATCCGTAACATCTGCACCCTTTTTAAATGCTTTTAATATAGCAAAATATTTTATTACATCTTTCGATTCGTTTGATACTACTATCGGATTTTCATTTTCATCCACTGCACCTACATATATTTGAGGAGTGTTTTTAAAATAAAAATTCAATCCATTAAATTTTTTTTTGGACAGAAATGGTTCAATTGGAGAGATTATTATCCATTTCTTAGCCTTTGTAATATTGTTTAATACTAAAATAGGGTTTTTATATAAATTATCTTCTCTTGAAATTAAAAAACATCTCCCTTTGCATATTATTTTTAAATAAAATTTTTTATTTTTAAAATATGGCCTGAATTTAAAAAAAACACTTTTTGCTTTAAATGCATATGTTGAAGGAATTTTATCAAACGAACATATAATTATATTTTTATTTTGTTTACATGAAAATGGAAAAGAATTATATAAAGTAGTTATTTCATTTTTAATGTTATTATTTTGATAATAATCAACATTAATTTCAAGAGAAAATAATAAAAATGGAAAAAAAAGAAAAAGAAGTTTCACTCAAACCTCTTTATTAATTAAAATGTAACTGTTGAATTTATTACATCCGCTGCTACAATACCAAAATAAATTGTTCCGGCAAGTAAAATAAGTTGTCCTATTAAACTTCCTGCTGACATTTTAATTGTCGAATTGCATTTAGCTTCATCAAAATATAAATGTTTTATTATCCATGCATAATATGCAACAGCCAATGCTGAATTTAATGCCGCTATTAAAACAATTGGCCATAATCCTGCATCAACACCCGCATAAAATGCAACTGCTTTTGCCAAAAAACCTGCTAATAATGGTATACCTGCAAGAGAAAAAATTTGTATTGTAAAAAACAGTGAATGAAGAGGTGCTCTTTTACCTAAACCTTTTAAATCTTGTAAATATTTAACACCCGCTTCTCTTCTAAAATCGTTAAGAATTAAAAATACGCTTGTTTGCATAAATATATACGCTATTGCATAATATAAAATACCTGCGTAAGAATATACACTTGCAGCAGCTGCAAAAGGAATTAATGCATAACCGCTATGTGCAATTGATGAATAAGCAAGTATTTTTGAAACTCTTTTTTGGAAAAGAGCCATAAAGTTTGCTAATGTCATAGTTATCACAGCAAAAAAACTGAAAATCAAAACAGTTGCAACCGGATAAGCAATCATAAATTTATAAAAAGCTTTGAAAGTAGCGACTAATACTACACTTTTAATAACACCGCTAAGAATTGCGGCAGCTGCATGATTTACTTGTGAATAAGCATCAGCAGCCCATCCATGCATTGGCACAACAGTAAGTTTATAAAATATACCTGCAAGCATAATTGCTACTGCAATTAATGGAAATTTACCATTTATATTCATATGAGCATAATTAAAACTATCAGTTGTAAAACTAAATAATGCAAAACCAAGCAATATAATACCACTTGCCACAGCACCTGCAATAAATGCTTTTATAGCACCTTCTGCATTAAAAAAGTTTCTTATATTTGCAACTAAAATATAAGAAATAATTGCCACAACTTCAAATAATACAATAAATAAAAAGAAATTATTAGTTTCCAATAAACCTAATGAAACACCTGCTAAAAACAACATTTGCGCTATTAACGGTCTCTCAAATCCTGTTAAAGACAAAGATACGGCTGCTAATGTTGCTAAAAGAGCAAATTCAATTAACATTGTGGCTTTGTCTAAAACAAAATAAGGAAACACGCTGTTTAGAGATTCACCCTGATAAATGAAATACGCTGCAACAATGAAAGCGATAAGCGCAATCATTTTAGCGATAAAGATATTATTTCTATAAAAAATCGGAACTATTAATCCTGCCGCTATTAATATTATGAAACTCATTACATACCTCCAAAAAAGCTAAATGCTTTATTTGCTATATCAAAAATTGGTTGCGGATTAACTCCGAAATAAACAATTAAAAATGTAAATACTGCCAATCCAAATTTTTCAGGAAAACTCATATGAAAACTTGCTTTTTGCACTATTGCACTTGGTTCACCATGAATTGCTCTTCTAACAGCCCAAATTATATAACCTGCACTAATCATGCCTGCAAGAGCAATTATAGCTATCCACCAGCCAAATGATTTAACAGCTGAAATTATAATTGTTAATTCTCCAATAAATCCCATCGTACCAGGAAGTCCAAGTGCCGCCATTCCTGCAATAATAAATATTGTACTAGCATAAGGAGCATATTTCATAATTCCACCCATTTCGTCCATATACCATGTATGTGTTTTATGATGTAACCATCCTGCAATTAAGAATAGAGGTGAAATTACAAGTGCATGTCCTATCATTTCGTACAGTGCTGCACTTAGACCATCATAACTCATAGTTGCAATAGCTACAACTACAAGGCCCATATGCGAGATTGATGAATATGCAACCATTTTTTTGATATGTTTCTCATAAATTGCCAAAAATCCTGCAAAAAATGTAGTTGCCAGACCAAATATAACCATCCACATTGCAAAATGCTGAGTTGTTTCAGGCATAAGTTCAACTGTAAATCTAATCAAACCATAAGCACCCATTTTAAGTAAAACACCTGCAAGCAATACTGAAATTGAACTTGGAGCTTGCACGTGCGCATCTGGAAGCCATGTGTGAAATGGAAAAACTGGCAATTTAGCTGCAAATCCAAAAAACATCAACCACCAAATTAATGCTGGTGTTGCAAGAGAAGCTTCTTTAATTAAAGTAAAATCCCAATATCCTGTTTGTTTAAATAATAAGAAAAATCCAATAAACATAAACATTGCGAATACATGCGTATATAAGAAAAATTTAATTGCCGCATATATTTTACTAGGAAGTTTGATTTCTATATTAAATACTTTTTTTATTTCAATATCATCAGTTCCCCAATATCCAATCAAGAAAAGCATTGGAACAAGAGTTAATTCCCAAAACATAAAAAACCATAAAACATTTGTTGTCATAAACACACCGAATATTGGTCCACTAAATAAAATTAACAAACTAAAATATGCCGCTTGGTCTTTTTCTTCCCAAGAAGTGAAAACAACCAAAATTAAAAGTGCTGATGTTAATAAAAGCATTGCAACACTTAATGCATCAATTTGAAGTGTTAAACTAAATCCAAAAGCAGGAACTCTTAAATATTCCCCTAATGGTAAAAAACCTGTGGATTTAATATATTGCAATATATCCGGTGCAAATGCAAAACTCTCAGGATGCATAATCTGATTCAACCAATTTAGAGAAATGATAAATAAAACCACAAACCACGCTAATGCTATATACTTAGTAATATGCTGTGCCCCTCTTGTCAAAAAATAGACAAGGGCCGAAAGAAAAATCGGCGCAAAAATAATATCTACCGCTACCATTTACAGCCCCTTTACAATTAATAAGATTGCAATAACAATAATTGCTACGCCAAGTACAAATTGTCCCATGTATGTACCAATTCTACCAGAGTGCCCAAATCTGAAAAATTTGTATGTATAAAGAGACATTGCAACTGTTGCATTAACAATATAATCAATAACAAATGTATCAAACCATCTTGCTGCTTTTGCCATAGAATTTACAAATATATTTTTTGAAATCCAAGTTATCATTGCTTCTACATAATAACCATTGAATAATATCTGGTGTATAGTCTGAACAAAATGATGTGAAGCAATTTTATATAAAAGATTTAATCCTTTTATATATAATCCGACAACTATTAAAAACAAGACCAGCATTCCTGTTAACATAAATGCCGTAAGTCCAACAATTTCAGGCTCAACAACTTCTTTTCCAACTATAAAATGTATAATATTGCTTTGCCAAATTGAAATAAATAAAGTAACAAAGGCTAAAATTCCAAGAGGCAATCTCATCCATAAATTACTTGGTTTATGCACGCTACCAGCAATATCTTCATTTCTTGGTTCACCTAAGAAAATCAAAATCCATAATCTTGTAATATATGCAATTGATAATAAAGCAGCAATGGTTACAAATGTCTTTGTAAATCCATTACCCCATTCCCATGCACTTGCAATTACTAATTCTTTTGAGAAAAATCCACTAAACGGAGGAACACCAGCAAGACTCAAAGAACCCATAGCAAAAAAGAGTGCTACAAAAGGAGCTTGCTTAACAAGACCTCCTAGTTTCCAAGCATCTTTGGTATGATGCGCTAAATAAATTACAGCACCTGCCGCTAAGAAAAGTAATGCTTTAAAAATTGCATGGTTTACCAAATGCAACATTCCTGCTGCCAAGCTGCCTACTCCAAGTCCTACAAAAGCTATTGATAAATGAGACATTGTTGAATATGCAAGTATTTTTTTGATTTCTTTTTGAACCAGCGCAGAAGTTGACCCTATAAACGCAGAAAGCGCTGCAACATTAGCAACAACAAATAAAGCATCAGTATAAGAATAAAAATCAAAAAGTCTAGCAACGATATAAATACCACTATTAACCATTGTCGCACCATGGATGAGTGCTGAAACAGTTGTAGGACCCTCCATTGCATTCATAAGCCATGGATAAAGAGGAAATTGTCCAGATTTACCGATTGCACCCATAAAAATAAATAATGCTGCAACAAGAGCCACTGTTTTATTTATTTGTCCTGCATCAGCTAAATGATTTAGTTCTACCAAATTTGTAGTTCCGACAAAAATCATAAGTAAAGCAATAGCTGCTAATATAAAAATATCACCTAATCTTGTATATAAAAAAGCCTGCATTCCGGCATCAGCCGCACTTTTTTTATAATACCAAAAACTTATTAACGCATAACTTGCAAGTCCCATGAATTCCCAACCTACAAAAGCACCAATTAAGTTTTTAGTAATTACCAACAGTATCATACCACCTATGAAAAACAATACTTTTGAATAATATCTCGGCTGATCAGGATCTTCACCCATATAATCATGAGCAAAATGAATATCCAAAAATCCAAGACCTGTTGCTATTAAAAGCATAATAATTGATAGATGGTCAATATATATTCCAAATGGAATAATAAAATTACCATAATGAATCCAAGGTATATCATAATTTATAGGTGTATTTGAATATTTTAAAAATATAACAACACTTGCTAAAAATAAAATTGCTCCTGTAATTTCCGCTACCCAAAACGCGAGAGGCTGCTTTAATTTACCTAATATATACGCTAATGCTGCACCGACAAAAGGTGCTACCAGTAAAATATATACTGCATTATTCATCTTCCACCGCCTTATTTAGATTATCAGGAATAATTTCTCCTGTAATTCTATTTGATAAAATGAAAATTAAAACACCAGCCGCAGCCTCCAATGTAGCAATTACAATAATAACATACGCTACCGCAAGACCTCTTGTAAGACCAAAATGGTATGCGCCGCTTGCTAAAAGTAAGATAACAGCATTTAAAAGCATTTCCAGAGAAAAGAAAATCTTTAAAAAATCACTTTTACTTGTAACTCCATATAAGCCTACACCAAACAAAATCAGTGCAGCTATCGCATCAATGTAAAACCCAACCATTTTTATTCCTTTCCATGTTTTAAGGTATGTAACATTCTAATACTTCCATAAAGAATACTTGCCGCTACAACCCCCATAAAAATAGCAATCAATGAATAAAAATCAGTAAATATTTTTACTTGGTCTTTTAAAGGTATAGGTTTCCCTGCCATAGGAATTTCAGGCAATAAAAATGGAACAATCAGTAGACCAATGATAACAATTGTTACAATACTAACAGCCCAAGGTCTTATTTTAAAATCAGGAAATTTTGCACCAATTACGGTAACACCAAATAGTGTTAAGACAACAATACCTCCTGTATAAACAAATATTTGAAAAAGACCTAACAATTTCTCGCCTAATAGAATATAATAAATTCCAAGTAAAAACATCATACTAACAAATGCAATTACAGCTGCAACAGTATTTTTTTGTACTAAACTCATTACTGCTAAAATAATGGCAAGAGCTAAAATTAAAACACTCATTTTTCATCCCCTTTATTTTCATTAGCTTCTTTTTTTGATTCATTGTTTGCATTATTATTTATTTCTTTATTTTCTGCGTTTTCAGCTTTTTTCTTTGCTTCTTCTGCCTTTTTTTTAGCCTCTGCCTCAGCTTTTTTCTTAGCCATCATTTCAGCTCTTTTTCTTGCTTTTTCTTCCTCTTCTCTTTTTTTCTGTTCTATCCATTCCTCAGGAACTTCAACCCTAACCCAGAAATTATCAAGGGCATCATGTGTTCCATCAGTAATCATTTCAATATCTCCACCTGCTAGTTTTATCGCTTTTTCAGGTTTTGTAGGACACACATCTTCACATAATCCACAAAAAATACAAATTGCAAGATTTACCTCTGGTATTTTATTTGGTCTTTTAATTGGTAATGGTTTCATTACAATAGCATCTACCGGACAAATTTTATTACAAGCATCACAACCCGTACAAATTTCATATTTGATTACATGCCTTCCTCTAAAAATAGGAGATTTATGAGCTGGTTCTTTAACAATATCTTTTGTCGCAACTCTTGGCTCTGCGAAAGCTTTCATAACTCTTAATAATTTTTCTGATATTTGAAATAACATCTTATACTCCTAATATATATATTTTAGCAAATGTAATCCAAACCAAATTTAATATTGCAAGTGGGGTTAACCAGCTCCAAGTAAATTTAAGCATTTGATCAAGTCTTAATCTTGGGTTTGATGCCCTTATTGCAACCATTACAAGAGCCAATAACGCAATTTTTAAGAAAAGCCACCAGAAACTATCAAAGAAAATTCCTCTATATCCTCCGAAAAACAAAGTTACAGCAGCAGCGGATATAACTAAAATTTCAGTAAATTCTGCAAATTTAAGAAGTGTATAATTTGTTCCTGCATACTCTGTATAAAATCCGTAAACAATTTCTTGCTCTGCATCAGGAATATTGAATGGAGGTTGTTCAAGAATACCTAACATAGTAATTATAAATATAATAGCACCAGGCAACAATATCAGTGTTGTAAGCCACGTATTGCTATACATAATATCATATAAATTCATCGTACCAAATAAAAGTGCAGGTGACAATGCCGCTAAGAAAAATGGAGCTTCCATTGATATCATTTGAGCTAAGATTCTCATACCTCCAAGAAAAGAATATTTATTATTACTTCCAAAACCTGTTAAGAATAATAAAAACGGTTCAACACCTATTAATACAACCAACCCTAATATTCCATAATCAGTATCTAATATTGCATGACCATGATTAATAAGAGGTGTCCAAGGAATCAAAATAACAGGCAATGCCGCTACAAGCGGGGTAATAATTGGGATTATATTAAACAAATAAGGATCTGCACTTTTTGGTGTAATTGACTCTTTGGTAAGCAACTTAAAAATATCCCATATAGTTTGAAGAGTTCCGGCTGGACCGTTATAATGCGGCCCTACTCTTTTATGTAAGTATGCTAGCGTTTTTCTTGCAAAATAAAATACAAAAAATGTCCAAGCTAATAAGAATAAAAGCCCCGGAAAAACAAAAATATAAAATAACATTTCCCAAACATTCATCTCAACCTCCTATCTATCTAAATCACCCTGACAGATATGCATACTTCCATATAACAATGGAATATCTGACAAAGTATGATTAGGTAATAATTTTTCAAGCATTCTTGTATGATTTACACTTGGTGCTTTAAGTTTTAATCTATACGGATTTGTTGATTTTGGCATTGTAACAAGATGCATAAGCATCTCACCTCTTGCCCATTCAACTCTGCTTACCGCTTCTCCTTCTGGCATACGGCGAGGCATTTTTATCATATGATCTTTTTTAGGATCCATTTCTCCGGCTTCAATACCTTCTTCAATTTTTTTCATGGCCTGTTGGATTAAATCAATTGACTGATTTATTTCTTTATAAATAATATAAAGTCTATCTCTTGTATCTCCGCTGTCACAAGTTACATAATCCATTTCAAGTTCACCATAAGCTGCATAAGGCTCATCTTTTCTAACATCAACTTTTACATTACTTGCTCTGGCAATAGGACCAGCAAGGTAATTTTCAATTACATCTTCTTCATTAAATATACCTGTCTCTTTTGCTCTTACAGTCATTAAAGGGTTTTTTAAGAAAATATCTTCAATATCAGATTTTACACTTTCCCATTTTTCAATTGCTTTATTTAATTCTCCAAACCAAGCTTTATAATCATTAAGAGGGTATCTAACTCCTCCCGGTTCTATACATGCTGTGGCAATTCTTGCCCCACTGTAATCTTCCAAAACATCAAGAAAATATTCCCTAACATCCAAACACCACATTAAAAATGTTTGAAGTCCCATTGTTCCAAAAAATCCACCAAGAGAAATTAAGTGAGAAACTGTTCTTCCAAGCTCACCTAAAATTACTCTCATATATTTTGCAAAAGGTGTAATTTCTTTCCCAGCTATTTCTTCAACCGCTTGTGCATAACAAATCATAGGATTTGTATTATCCATAAAACAGATTCTCTCAACCGCTACAATAGTCCCAATAAAATCTTTTCTCTCAGCCAACTTTTCAAGTGCCCTCCAAACATATCCAATATCAGGCTCTACTTTTTCAATATTTTCACCATTTACATATACTTTAAGTCTAATAGGACCGCTTGCTGGATGAGTAGGACCCCAATGTAGAACTGTTCTACTGCCTTCATGCCCCATAGTCTCTTCATTTTCTTCATATTCTTCAAAAAATTCTTCACTTATAGCATTAACATTTTCTATTAATTGTTTTTCATGTTCTTCCCAGTCAAAATCTTTTCTAAAAGGAAATTTTCCATAATAATCAGCACTTATAAGAAAATATCTTAAATTAGGATGACCTTTAAATTTCACACCAAAAGTAGAATAACTTTCAAGTTCATGATAATCTGCACTTGGAAGCTCAGGAGTAATTGAATCAATTTCGCATTTATCAAGCGCTCTTTCAATATCTACTTTTAACCATACATTTTTTTTATTGATTATATCTTCAAGAAAATAATTTATCTCCATTCTATCTTCTTCTGGATAATCAGTTGGAGAAACTGTTGAACAACTTGCAATTCCAGCTTCTTTTAGGGCTTTTACAACTTCAAGCAAATCCTCTTTGTTTTTAAGTTTTGCTTTAACCCATGTCGGCTTATAATCTTCAACATATTCCATTTCAAATTTATTTAAAATTTCTTTTATTTTCTCCATAGCCATCCCTTAAAATTTCATTTGTTTCCAGAGACCGCCCTGGCTTGAAGCAGACGGTTCTCCTCTTTTAATTTTTTCTTTCAACTCTTCAAGTCCAGCAACAATTGCTTCTGGTTTTGGAGGACATCCAGCCACAAAAACATCTGCTGGCAATATTTCTGTCATATTTTTAATAACAGACGGGGAATCATTATAAGGGCCGCCATCATATGCACATGCACCAATAGCAACTACATATCTAGGCTCAGGCATCTGTTCATATGTCCTAAGAAGAGCGGGAAGAATTTTTTTACTTACAAGACCTGTAATAAAAATAATATCAGCCTGTCTTGGTGTTGGTGTCATTATATAACCATATCTCTCCCAATCATATCTCGGACCCATTGCTGCAAGCATTTCCAATGAACAACATCCGCTACAAAAATGCACAATCCATGGAGATTTGCTTCTAGCATAATTAAAAAAATCAAGAACTTTTAACATTTCTATACTCCTTCATACTTACAGTAATCGCTGCAAACAATAATATTCCAAATACCATAGCCCATTTTAATGCATCAGGATTCTCAGCAAAAACAAAAAGACTAAAAAATAACCCTGCCATATCAAACACTATAAAAGCAATAGCAAAAATAAAATATCCGAAATTTGCTTTCATAGGCACTTCACTGCTTGGAGGAAGTCCACATTCAAAATGGTCATTTTTTACTTCACCCGGATTATATGGGGCAACCATAATCCCTATCAGATACAATAGAATAATACCTGCTAAAATACCTGAACCATATATTAAAATGGTTTCCATAAACTCTCCTTTTTTATAATATTATCAAATCTTTTTTCATACTTTAATTTAATATAACTAATTATAAGTTAAAATTATAACAAAAATTATCTTATTTTTTTAATATTCATTTAATATGTTACAAATTGTAATATTATAATTTAAAACCAAGTTCCTTTTCACTGTCAAAAGCACTGTTTTTTTCTATTTCAATCTCTTCAATAAAATCTTTAAGTTTAAATATGGGTTTTTTTCTTAAAGCAACTTTTAAAGCTGTATTTTTTATTACAAGTTCTATTTGAGCCGGTGTAAGCTCATATTTTGCAAGTTTAATAATCTCAAAGTCTTCCTCAAAATCAGCATTTTTAGGTAATTTCATTTTCCAAAGCTTTATTCTATCTTTATAAGAGGGCTTTTCAAACTTAACTTTATAATCAAATCTTCGAGAAAAAGCTGTATCAAGCGTTTCTAATAAATTAGTGGTTGCTATCAAAAGCCCATCAAATTTTTCAAGTTGTTCCAAAAAAATATTTTGCATCTGATTGTGCATTTTATCAGCACTGCTAAAACTTGCTGTTGTTCTTGTAGATAAAAACTGATCTGCTTCATTTAGTAACAATACCGGTTTTGTTTTAAGTTTATCAGCAATTTCATAATATTCATCAAACATTCTTCTTACATTTTTTTCACTTTCGCCAACATACATAGAAAGTATTTTGCTGCTATCTAAACTTAAAATAGGTTTATTCAATTCATTTGCTATTGAATAAGCTGTTATAGTTTTACCCGTTCCCGGATAGCCGTAAAAAATAATTTTTGCTTCAATATCGTCTCCGGCTTTTATATTCCACCGTTTTAATAAATTTCTAACTCTTTTATCGGCTTGTTTTAATATGACTTTCATCATTTCCTTAGTTTTTTTGGGTAAGACAATATCATTAAGGGTCATATCAGGCTCAACCAAATCAAAAATTGTATCTTTAATCATATGTTCTAATTTATGTTTTTTTCTCGGATGAATTAAGCCATTTAAAATATCTTCATTTATAAAATATATTTTTGTATATCCTCCAAATGCTCCAAACAATTCATCATAATCCAATATTCCTTCGCTTAGTAATTTCGAGTTATCATCAAGTAAACTTCTGTTTTTAATTCTTTCAATCTCATCATTACTTATAAGATCCAATAAATGATTCATTTCTCTTGCATTTTCGTGTGTTGATGTATATTCTTCCTTTAAAAGAGCCAAAAAAATTATCTCTTCTTTTTCATTTAATTCATTTTCTTTAATAAAACTATGCACAGGAAGATCAATTTTTGTCTTATTTATTCTCTCTT
Organism: Nautiliaceae bacterium; assembly: GCA_027083695.1. Taxonomy (GTDB): domain Bacteria; phylum Campylobacterota; class Campylobacteria; order Campylobacterales; family Nautiliaceae; genus JALTBU01. Next base: position 12,781 of record JALWNI010000099.1, read on the forward strand.
TTATAGTATTTTCTATTAATTTAAGTTTGCTTTGGAGTCTTTTAATAGAAGAAGATTCATTTGAGTAACTGTTTTTTAAATTAGCAAGTTGTTCGTATATTTCAATTCTTAAAAATTGGTCTTGAAGGTATTCTAGATGATCTAAGTAAGGTTTTTTTTCTGGTATCATTAAATCAAGAGAACCTTTTTCCAATAACTTCAAAAAAGAAACAGACAAAGAAACAGAAGAATTATAAAGTTCTAAAATATTTAAATCAGGCATTTTCACGCCAAATGAAGCACTAACTAGCCAGCCTTCGTCAATTAAATGTTTAATATTTTTTACATATCTCAATGCTTCAAATTTATCTACATCAAATAAGTTTTGAATTAATTCTTTAACTTTAATATCTTCTGCTGCATCTAAGTATTTATTAAGCATATATTGCAATATTTTAATTTCCTTATCGTTAACCCCTAAAATATTATATATTTTTGTTTTTTGAGGATTAGTTAAAAAAGCTTTTATAGTATTAACCAAAAGATTCTCCTTGATTTTTATATAATTTTATCAAAAAAGGAAGTAAATGCAGTTTTTATATCATCCTGATATTTCTGATTCATTAATTATAACAGGAGAAAACCATAAATATTTATTTAAAGTCAGAAGAACAAAAAAAAATGACATTATAAAAATAAGAAACTTAAAAGATGATTATCTTTATTTTTATAAAATAAAAAATATAAAAAAAAAAGAAGCTATTTTATCTTTTGAA
>JALWNI010000100.1 GCA_027083695.1 Nautiliaceae bacterium
TAGAAGAAATTAAGCTTTTTCTATTATGTTTTATTTTTTCATCTTTTACATTTACCATTACATTATCAAAAAAATTATCTATTAAAGGTTTAAGAGAAATCAAAAAGTCTAATTTTTTTTCTAAATCTTTAATATTTTTTACTTTTTGAAATTCTTTCCATAAATCTTTTTCTTCATATTTTTCAAATAAATTTTCATTTACTTCAATAGAATTTAAATCAAAATCTTTTACAATATTTGCAACTCTTTTAAATGTAGTTGATAATTCTTTAAAATCCTTACTTTCAACAATTTTATTTAAAAGTTTTATTTTTTTGTCTATTTCAAGTATATTGCTTTCTCCTGTGGCAAGAACTGCTCTAATAACACTTGGATTTACATTATAGAATTTATAAAGTCTTTCAAAAATAAATTCTATAACTTCATCAGGATTTAAATTTTTATAATTTTTGCTTAAATCATAAATAATTTTTTTAATATCAAGAGGTATCTTATTATCAAGAGCAATTTTAATTATATAATTGGCTGAACGTCTAAGAGCAAATGGATCTTTGTTTCCTTTTGGTTTTTTACCAATACTAAATAGAGCTAAAATATTATCTAAATTTTTTGCAATATTTAAAAGAGCAGAGATTTTATTTGATGCTGTGTCTGTATATTGTTCTTTTATAGCCATTGCAATATCTTCTTCAATTCCTTCTTGCAGGGCATAATAATATCCCATAATACCTTGAAGTTCTGTAAATTCATAAACCATTTCTGTTAAAAGGTCCGCTTTTGCCAGATTTACTGCTTTTTTACTTTTTTCTAAATCACCATCATAGTGTCTTGCTAAATATTCAATAATATTCTCTTCTCTTTTAACTTTATCATACATACTTCCAAGATTATCCATGTAGACTATATCTTTAAGTCCTTCAATACTTAGACCGTTTTTAAGATCGTTTTTATAGAAAAACAGAGCGTCGCTTAGTCTTGCTCTTAAAACTTTTTCATTACCTTTAATTATTTTTTCGAAATTATCTGTAAAAGCATTACTAACCACAACAAAAGCATTTGTAATTTTTTCGTTTTTGTATACAGGAAAATATCTTTGATGCTCTTTCATAGAAGTTATAATTACCTCAGGTGGCAATTCTAAAAATTCTTCATCAAATTTTCCTAGAAGCGCAGTAGGGTATTCTGTAATTGCAACAATTTCATTTAACAAATCTTCATCAATCTCCACTTGTACGTTATTTTTTTCTTCTATTTTTTTAATTTCATTTAATATTTTCTTTTTTCTTTCATCTTGATATAAAATTACTCCGTTTTTATCTAATTTACAAAAATAATCCCCTACAAAATCTATAAAAATTTTATCTTTAATTATTCTATGAGGCATTGTAAAATTACTAGAAGTTATACAAAAACTATTAAAAATAATAGCTTCACTTTCCATCATGCATAAAATCCATCTAATAGGTCTGATAAACTCTTCATCACATCTGCCCCATTTCATAGTTTTTCCAAAATTGAGTGATTTTAGCCATTCATTTATCATTTGAGGCAGAAGTTCTTTTGCATCTTTTCCTTTTATCTCTTTTTTATAATATAAAAACTCTTGATTTCCTTTTGTTTTATATTTAATTTCATCGATGGAAATTCCACATTTTTTTGCAAATCCTTCAACAGCTTTTTGATTTTTTTCAGCAATTGATTTTGGTGCACCCCAAATTTCTTCAATCTTATTAGGTTGTTTAGTGGGGAATTCTCTATGCCATAATGTTAATCTTCTTGGAGTGTAAAAAAAATCAAATCCTGTTTTTAAATCATACTTTTCTAAAATATCTAGCCATTTTTTTTCTATATTAGGAAGTTCTTTAAGTAATGGAATAGCTGGTAATTCTTCTACTCCTATTTCTATCAATAAAGATTTCATAAAAATCCTTTTTAAATCGTATTTTATCTAATTTCATTGAAATTAATGTAAATTTAATGTTATAATTTTTTGGGAAAGGAGAAAAGATGGGACAATTTTTTATAATTTCACCTGATATTGATGAAAAATTTCATTTACCACAGGTATATCCTTTATGTGGAGGAGAAAATATCTCTCCAATGTTGGAATGGGGAAATATTCCACAAGAAACGAAATCTCTTGCTATAACGATGTTTGATCCGGATGCACCGACTGACCATGGATGGTGGCATTGGATGATAGTAAATATCCCCACTAATATAAAGAAATTACCAAGAAACGCAGGCAACCCGACAAGTGAATTTTTTGATATAGGTATACAAACGATGAATGATTATGGAGAAATTGGATATGGTGGTCCATGTCCTCCACCGGGGCCAGCACATAGATATATTATAACAGTATATGCTTTAAAAATTCCCGGTTTTAATGTAAATAGAGAAATCAATCCTCAAATTTTAAATGAAAATATACAAAAATACGCAATCGATAGTGCATCAATCGTTGGATTATATAAAAGAGGATGGGAATGAAAAAAACATTTATTTTTTTCCTTCTTTTTTCCTTCTTATTTGGAAGCAATCTACATTTATTATTGAATAAAATTGAAAAAAATGAGGATTTGTCAAATTTGACAAAGCAGGAGAGTGGAGGTATCTCTTATGTAATTACTAGGTATCAACTTGATATGATGCAAGCTCATTATTTAAGAGATATTTTAATTAATACTATTTTGGGTTATAATGAGAATAGATATAATGTACTAGATCCGTGGTCTGCACCATTTATACCTTATTCCAGTATTGGAATAAGGGTTTTTATTGATAATCAGGAAATAGGCTCAGCAAAATATGACAATGGATTATATCTTTTTGGAAATATTAATCTTGATTTTGTGGACCATATAGAGATATATTATATGACTCCTAATTATAAAGATGGTATTGAACCTTCATTTGTTGTATTAAAATTATTTACAAAATCTCCATATAGAGATCAAGGAAATAGGGTTTTATTTTATCATTCTTCGGAAAAATCTAATACATTTACTTTTGAAAAAGCAAATTTTAATAAAAAAAATGCGTATTTTATCCATTTTTCAAAAACAAATTTAAATCATCCTGAATATTTTATACAAAATAAATTTATTTCAAGAGACGAAAACAACTTTCATTTTTTAACAACTTATTATTTTAAAAATTCTCAAATATTAATAAACGCTATACATAAAAATCAACATGATTTTATGGGAATGAGTTTGGATGGTGCGCCTAATATTTCAAAAACATTAATTAATGAATTTCATTTTGGATATAAATATCATAAAAATTTTACTTTTAAATTCAATTTTGATTATACAAAAAGTAA
>JALWNI010000101.1 GCA_027083695.1 Nautiliaceae bacterium
AATTCCTTATATAAAAAATTTCATATCTAATAAAATTTATAATGAAATATATAATGAATTATATATTGCTATAAATAAAGAAAGAAAATTACGAATACCCACTATAAAAATTGCACATATTATATATCCAGATTTTTTTCCAATATTTGATAATAAGATATTAGAAAATTTAATGGAAAAGAAAAACTTTCTTTTAAATAAAGATCAAGATTTTTTAATAAAAGTAGTTTTTTTATATAAAAATTGTATTAATTTTCATAATAAATATAATTTGTCTTATAAAATAATTGACGAATATTTTTATTTGAAGTATGTAAAAAATATAGATTTAAAAAATAAAATAAAAGATAAGAAATGTTTAGAATTATTTGAAAAGTTTGAAATTAAACTAAGAAAATGTTTAAAAGAAAAATTAAAACAAATTAAAGGAAAGAGTTGAAAGTATTAGTGGGGATTAGCGGAGGAGTTGACAGTGCTGTTACGGCTTATCTTTTGAAACAAAAGGGATATGAAGTAGTTGGGATTTATATGAAAATGCACGAAGGTCTCCATGAAGAAAATCTTCAAAAGATTGAATATCTAAGCAAAAAAATCGGATTTGAGTATGTTGTTGAGGATGTAAGGGAAGAGTTTAGAAAAGAAGTTTATGAATATTTTGTAAAAAGTTATGAAGAAGGTGCTACTCCAAATCCATGTGCAATGTGTAACAGACAGATTAAATTCGGGATTTTTATGAAATTTTTGGAAAAATACAACTGTGAAAAAGCATCAACCGGGCATTATGTAAGGTGTGACGGGGAATTTTTATATGAGGCAAAAGACAAAAACAAAGACCAGAGCTATTTTCTTTTTGCGATAAAAAAAGAGATTTTGCCAAAACTTATTTTCCCGTTAGGTGATTATCTCAAAGATGAAGTAAAAGAGATAGCAAGCAAAATTGGGCTTGAAAACCTTGCAAAAGGCAAAGAATCTCAGGATATTTGTTTTATTGATAATAGCTATCTTGATGTACTTAGATTTCATTTTAATCCCGACAGACCCGGAAAAGTTGTGGATAAAAGAGGTAAAAAAATCGGAACTCATAAAGGTTATGCCCATTATACGATAGGTCAAAGAAAAGGATTTAGACTTTTTAAATCCCACAAGCCTCAATATGTAATAGGAATTGATGCCAAAACAAATACTCTTATAGTGGGCGATAGGGAAGATTTGGCAAAGAGAAAAGTCTTTTTAAAAGGCGTTAATCTTTTTATTTACGAGAAAGTTTTTGAATGCGAAGCGAAAGTCAGATACAGAGCTCCGAAAATTCCGGCTCTTGTGAGGATGGAGACTAAATCTAAGGCGGTTGTTGATTTTAAAGAGGGGGTAATCGGAGTTGCAAAGGGACAGGCGTGTGTATTTTACGCGGGTGAAAAACTACTTGGCGGCGGATGGATAAGAGGAGCAAAAAAATGATAGAAGAATTTATAAAATTAGGTGAAGTAAATAAATTGGAAGTTAAAAAAATTGTTGATTTTGGAGTATATCTTGGAAGTAAAGAGGAAGACGATTGGGTATTGCTTCCGAAAAAATATGTTCCTGAAAATATTAAAATAGGGGATGTTTTAGAAGTATTTGTATATTCAGACAGTGAAGACAGATATGTTGCCACTACTAATATACCTTATGCAAAACTCGGAGAATTCGGAGTTTTTGAAGTTGTGGATACCGTAAAATTCGGTGCTTTTGTTGATTGGGGATTAGAAAAAAATCTTTTTTTACCTTTTTCCGCTCAGAGTAAAAATGTAAAAATAGGGGATAAGGTTGTAGGAATTGTGAAATATGACGAAAAAACGGATAGACTTTATCTTGACGGTAAAATAGGAAGAAATCTTAAAAAAGCGAAAAATCTTAACATTAACGATGAAGTCGATGTTTTGATAATTGCCAAAACCCCTCTTGGATATAAAGCAATTGTAAATAATATGTATGAGGGAATGCTCTTTGAAAATGAAATTTTTGAAAAAATTAAAACCGGTGAAAAAAGAAAAGTTTTTGTAAAAAATATAAGAGCTGACGGAAAGCTTGATTTGAGTTTGAGGCCTGTTGGCAAGGTAAAAGATGATGCATACGAAAAAGTTTATAAAAAAATAAAAGAAAAAAAAGAGATAGCCATTACGAGCAAATCAACACCTGAAAGTATTCAAAAGGAGTTTGGGGTAAGTAAAAAATCTTTTAAGGCTGCGCTTAACAGACTAAAAGAGGAAAATAAAATAGAAATAAACGAAAATGGGATTAAATTAAAAATTTAATAAAAATTTGACATTTATTATTCTAAATAATATTGATATAATTTTATTAAGAATTAAAAAGGAGAGATAATGAAATTCAAACTTTTCAGTGGTACTGCAAATCCGATAGTTGCAAAAGAAATAGCGGAATATTTAGATAGACCTCTTAGTAAAATTACCGTAAATAGATTTAGCGATGGTGAAATTAATGTGCAGATAGGCGAAAGTGTAAGAGGAACTGATTGTTTTATTATTCAGCCGACATGTGCACCGGCTAATGATAATTTAATGGAGCTTTTAATTATTACTGATGCTATGAGAAGAGCTAGTGCTAAAAGCATTACAGCAGTAGTTCCATATTTTGGTTATGCAAGACAGGATAGAAAAGCTGCTCCAAGAGTTCCTATTAGTGCAAAACTTGTGGCAAATATGATGGAAAAAGCAGGAATTGACAGAGTTGTGACCCTTGATTTGCATGCTGGACAGATTCAAGGTTTTTTTGATATTCCAGTTGATAATCTTTATGGAAGTATATTGTTTTTTGATTATTTTAAAGAAAAAAATCTTAAAAATCCTATAATAGCTTCTCCTGATATCGGAGGAGTTGCAAGAGCCAGATATTTTGCAAGTAAACTCGGACTTGATATGGTAATTGTTGATAAAAGACGAGAAAAAGCAAATGTCAGTGAAGTTATGAATATTATCGGTGATGTAAAAGGAAAAGATGTTATTTTAATTGATGATATGGTAGATACGGCTGGTACTATGGTAAAAGCGGCGGCTGCACTGAAAGAAAAAGGTGCTAATTCTGTAATGGCTTATGCAACACATGGCGTTTTAAGCGGACCTGCAATTGAAAGAATTAAAAATTCAGTTTTAGAAGAGCTTGTAATTAGTGATACTATACCTTTTAAAAAAGATTGTAAAAAAATAAAAGTTCTTAAAACTGCAAAACTTTTTGCTGAGGTTATTAGAAGAATTGTATATAATGAAAGTATTAATAAACTGTTTGATCAATGAAAAGTATAAACCAGATATTTTCTTCCTTTTTGGAAGTCAAAAAATCTAAATTTCTCTCTTTTTTAACTCCTTATAAAGATTATGAAAATTTACTTAATGAATTAAAAACCCTTCACCCAAAAGCCAGACATTTTGTAACGGCGTTTAGATATTTAAATGAACAAAATCAAATTGTCGAAGGCTCCTCTGATGACGGAGAGCCAAGAGGAAGTAGTGGGAGACCTACTCTTAAAGTCCTCCAAGGTAATGATTTGATAAATGTCGGAATTATTACTGTCAGATATTTCGGAGGTATACTTTTAGGAGTCGGAGGGCTTGTAAAGGCTTATAGCGACGCGGCAAATTTAGCAATAAAAAAAGCTGAGCTTATAGACTTTTCGTATATTTTTGAGTATGATTTTTGTGTAGATTATAATAAAATAAGAGAAATTGAATATTTAATAAAAAAATATGATATTTTAGTTGTAGATAGAATGTTTGGAAATGATGGTATTGAATATAAAATTAGAGATACATTAGAAAAAATAAATTTAATAAAGGACAAATTATGAAGAAGTTATTGGTAATAGTTACTTTTTTTTCTAGTTTTTTATTTGCGGTTTCAACAAATAATATTTTGGCTTTAAGTTGGGAAAATACATATTGTAAATTTCATCATTCAAAAGAATGTGCTATAAGGAGTTTATATACATATAATAATTTTACTCTTCATGGATTATGGCCTGTAAATAAAAAATATTGTCATACCAAATATAAATTCAAGCTCTCTCCTCTTTTAGAAAAAGTACTTCAAAGATTTATGCCAGGAGCAAAATATGGCCTTGCTTGGCATGAATGGAAAAAGCATGGAACATGTTTTGGAACAGATGCTAATACATATTTTTTAACGGCTATTAAATTAACCCAACAGTTTAATGAAACTAATTTTGTTAATTATTTTCAAACTCATATAGGTTCATATGTTTCTTTGGCAAAACTTAGATTTTTATTTGGCGGGACATTTGGTGATAGAAATAAAAGAAAATTTCAACTTTTATGTATTAAAGGATATATAGCGGAAATAAGAGTAATATTAAAAGGTAATCCGGTTAAAGATGGATTGTATCAATTAATAGATAATGCTAATCCGTTAATTGGTGTTAAACAATGCCAAGGTGGAATAATAACAGCTCCTTAACCAAACTCCTCTTTTTTGTCATTTTATAATCATTTATAGCTGATAAACTTTTTTTTATTTTTTCAAAGGTAGAAAATGAAAAAGGGGTTATTTTTATTTATTTTTGTTTTGTGTTTAAATGCTTCAGAATTTGAGTATGGAAAAGGTAAGTTTAATATTGAGTTTAATTTATTGGGATTGACTAATGATCATAATGAAAAAATAAAAATATTTACAATGCTTCAAAGACATAAAAATATTTTTGCTTCAAAATGGTTTTACTCATACAAAATTTCTTGGTTTAAATCAGATACAATAAAAACTGTTGTAAATACATATAATTCTAATATTAATAATATAAACAATACTCTTTTAACAAAAACTTTATCTGTTAATACAACTATATTAAATTCATCTTCCCAAATTTCGACTTCAAATGCTAGTAATAATTTATCTCAGGCACAAAATAGCAATTTATCTGCTGATATTAATTCAACGCAATTACCAAGTATTGTAAATCTCTCAAATAAAATAAGAGGACTTGATATTAATATAATTCTTGGAAGAGATTTGTTAAATAAAAATATTTATGATACCTATATTGGAATAGGTGTAATTACAGGAATAACACTTCCTTATATCAAAACATCATCAGATTCAAGCAATAATTATTTGAAAAAATCAAAAACAAAAATAACAACTTATAAGATAGGAGGTTTTATAAATATTGCTTATTTAATTAATCCTTTTTTGCAACTATATGGTGATTTAGCATATTCATATCAGACTGCAAAAATCAAAAATAATGAGCTTAATATAAATTTCAAAAGTTCAGGAAATAATTTTTTTTATGATTTGGGTATTAAATTTCAATTAAAAACAGTTAAAAATTTTGGATGGATAAAACTTATGCCTAAACTATTTTTGACATTTGGTTGGAGATGTAATTATTGGAATGTTAATTCAGTTAATATAAACTCTCAAAGTCTTTTTATTGATAATTATGCGAAATTGAGTTTTACTATTTCTCAAATTTATATGGGATTAGGATATGATTTTTAAATATCCTATATATAAAATTCCAGCAAGTATTCCCCCAAAAGCACCTGCAACAATATCATCTCCCATAACCCCTAAACCTTTTGGAGCTTTTTCATCTATTTTTCCAATAATGGATGGTTTCCAAATATCAAGAATTCTAAAAGATATAAATGCCAAAAAGAGTTTTATTAATGTATCATGTTTCAAATCACCTAAAAGTCCGACAGTTATTAAAATTCCTGCAATTTCATCAATTACTATTCTTTTATCATCATGAATACCGCCTAAATCTTCATATTCGTTAACGAGTTTATATCCTATTAATGAAAATAATATTGCTAAAAGCATAATTGTTAAGTTTGGATTTGGGAAATATTTAATTATAGGGTATGCAATTATTATTCCTACAACACTTCCCCATGTCCCCGGTGCTTTTGGAAGTAAACCTGAAAAAAAACCTGTAAGTAAAAACCATTTAAATTTATTGAATTTTTCCATTTTTTTCTCCGTTATGTAAGTGAACTTGTTTGATATAGTTTCATTAAAGCTATATAAAAATCTTCCTCTTTATTTTCTTCAATCAATCCTTTATTGGGAGCAATATCATAATATAATTTTTGTAAATTTTTAAATCTGTGAGGATAAAGATAAGCTAAATATTTTGCACTTATCTCTTTTCTCATAAGTATTGTAGGAGGAATAAGTCCCGTTTTTATAAGCTCAAATATCGAATCGCTATGATAGCTAATATGATGATGACTTCCGTGAGGACATGAATTTACACTTACTATTGTTTTGCATTTATCACAATATACATATTCATTTATAGTTTCAATCTCTATTCCAACTTCCATAGAATCAAAAATAGAATGAAGATGATTGGCTTTGTAATGAATACCTAGTCCTTTATGGGTTTGGCCCATTATAAATTTATTGCAGCCAAAATTTTTTGCAATCATTGCATCAAGTATTGCTTCATTTACTCCTGAGAATATATATGTATTAAGAAGAGGAATAATTAATATTTTGTCTTTTGGAAAGTAATTATCAACAGTTTCTTTCAATGCTTGAAATCTTAAATTATAAGGAATTTCTTCTTCTTGAAGATTTTTAATTAAAAATATTATTAAAATATCATTTTTTTCTATTGCCATGCGCATTATTTTTTCGTGAACTCTATGTATAGGTTTGGCATGCATAGTCATACCTACTATATTGTTTGCTTTTTTTGTTCTTTCTTTTACATAATCTATTTTTTTTTGAATACCAGTATCTTCTACCCAATATTCTCCGGCTATTGCATATTTACCAAGCCTTTTTAGTGTTTTTGCTACTTGTGGATAGTTTTTGTAATCTTTGGTTCCGTAAATTTTTTCAACTCTTTCAAATGGGTCTATTTCGTATATTTCTTCAACATCAATTTCACCTATTTTTTTACCTTCGCAGTAAAGATCTATTTTTTTAGGATTTGTTTTTAATATCTCTTCATTTTTCCTGCCTGCGGGAGCTAAGATAAATGAAAAAGGAACATGACCATTTTTATATATTTTTTCTTCGTTTGCTTTTTTTGCTTCTTCTTTATTCATTAGTTTATCAATTGGACTTAAAAGTCCCGCTTGTACCATAGCAAGTGTTATCCAAGCTTCTTTATCGATAAAAATTTTATTTCTGTTTAAAGATACCATATTTTTTCCTTTTCTCCCACAAACTTTTTCTGCTAATTCCGAGTCTTCTGCTTAATTCTGTATCTGGGAACTTATATTGATAATTATTTATTATAAATTTAATATATTCTTCAATACTTAAAATTTCTTCTTCTAAAAGACTTGGAGCTTTTATTTCAAGTTCAATACATTTTTCAATTTTTTCATAATTTTTTGGTAAAATAAATATGGTTTTATATTTGGATAAAAATTTAAGAATTTCCTTATCTTCGATTTTATTATAATTTAAACAGACAAAAATTAAATTTTTATTTTTAAAATCTTTTTTATTAAAATGCAATAAATCAATAATTTTTATAGGTTTTTTTTCTTTTTTTGAAACTTCAAAAATAAATTTTTCAACAGCTTTGTTTAAAGAGCTTTTTACAAAAACTGGGAAAGAGTATTTTGGTAATTCCATTTCAATATCGTCAAATATAAAATTAATAAATTCTTTATATAAATTAATTTCTTCTTTTAAAGAATAAAATTCAGTTAAATGTTTTATTTTTCTTATTAACTCTTCTATTGAAAAAGGTTTTTGTAAATAATCGTCCGCTCCAAGTTCTATTGGCTGCATAACAGTAGTATAAGTTACATAAGGAGCTAATAAAATGATTATTTTATCTTTTTTTTCTGAAATAAATCTTTTTATATTTCCATGAAGGTTTGTATTGACAAGAAATATATCTGAATCGGTTTTTATTGCTTCATCATAAGAACCATAAATTTCACATTTAGCATTAAGCTTTTCACTGAGGTTGTTTTGAATGCTCTGAGCGAGATATAATTCATTTTCTACGATTGTAATCTTCATACCAATCCTTATATTTTAATGTTGCATTAGAAATAACAGCTATTCCTTCTTCTCGTCCAATAAATCCCATTTTTTCATTTGTTGTGGCTTTTACATTTACTTGTGTGTTTAAAAGCTTTGATAGGTTTCTTTGAATTTTGGTTTTATAATTATTTAATTTTGGTTTTTCAGCAATTATTGAAATATCAGCGTTTATTATCTCATATCCTGTTGATGTCAATATATTAATTACTTCTTTTAATAATTCAACTGAGTTTGCATTTTTGTATTTTTCATCGTTATCAGGGAAAAATTCTCCGATATCCCCATATCCAGCGGCCCCAAGCAAAGCATCAATTAAAGAATGAATTACAACATCTCCGTCACTGTGAGCTTTGAGACCATAAGGTACATCAATCTCAATTCCACCTAAAACCATTTTTTTGTTTTCTTCGAATTTATGAGTGTCATACCCGTTGCCGGTTAATATATCTTTACTTGGAGGTGTGAGACATGGCAGGTTTAAATCTTTAAAATAAGTTATTTTTTTAAGTTTTTCACTTCCTTCAATATATTCAATACTACCGCCTATTGATTCAATAGCGGCTCTTTCATCCGTAAAAATTTTGTCAGTTTCAAGAGCTTTTTTTAAAAGAGATGTTTTGCTAAGCTGAGGTGTTTGAATAAGTTTTATTTTGTTTCTGTCAATTGTTTTGTTTTCATAAACTATTGTATCAACAGGTTTTAGATAAGGAACTACACAATCAGCTTTTTTTGAAAATATTTTGTTTAATATATCTTTATTAATACAAGGTCTTGCTACATCTGAGATTAGAACATATTCGCTGTTTGTATATTTTAGAGCGTTTTTTAGAGATAATTGTCTTTCTTTATCGCCGCTGACTATTGTAAAATCAGATAATTTTTCATAAAGTTTAATTTCTTTTGGATTTGCGGTAATTATTGTTTTTTTAAATTCAAAAATAGAATTAAATCTTTCTGCTACAAATTGCCATAGAGGCTTATTTCCAATTCTTAGCCATTGTTTTTTTACTTTGTAATTAAATCTAGTGGAATTTCCAGCACTAAGAATGATTAAAGTAACATTCAAATTGTTTCCTTTTGTAATTTTGTTACGAAATTATACATAAAAATGTTACTATTTGTAATAAAATTAAAAAAATTAAAAAAGATTTAAAAAGTATTATTTTAGCTTTTAATTTAAGCTATTTTTAAGTTTTTTTGGTTAAATTGAGAAAAAATTTTAAAGGACATTGATGAGAAAAAAGTGGATCGAAAAAAGAAAAAATGATAAAGTAAGAACTCAGATGTATTATGCAAAAAAAGGCATAATCACAGAAGAGATGGAATATGTAGCTAAAAAAGAAAATTTAGCCCCTGAAATAGTAAGAAGTGAAGTCGCAAGAGGTAGACTTATAATTCCGGCAAATATAAACCACACTCATCTTGAACCAATGGCAATAGGAAGGGTTACAAAAACAAAAGTAAATGCAAATATTGGTGCAAGCGCTTTGGCAAGCGATATTGAAGAAGAAGTTAGGAAACTTAAAACTTCCGTAAAATACGGAGCCGATACGGTAATGGATTTGAGTGCGGGGGCTAAAAATATGGATGAGATAAGAGAAGCTATCATAAAAGCTTCTCCTGTACCAATCGGTACTGTTCCTATGTATCAGATAATAGATGAAATTGGAGATGTGGAAAAGCTTACTTACGATGATATTTTAAGAGTTCTTGAAAAACAGGCAAAGCAGGGAGTGAGTTATTTTACGATTCACGCAGGACTTCTTCTAAGACATATGCCTGAAATTGCAAAAAGAAAAATGGGAATAGTTAGTAGAGGTGGGAGCCTCACTGCTTCTTGGATGCTTAAACATCACAAAGAAAATCCGTTTTATACTATTTTTGATGATATTTTGGATATTTGTAGGGAATATGATGTTTCGCTTTCACTTGGGGATAGTTTGAGACCCGGATGTCTGTATGACGCTAGTGACAAAGCACAGATTGAAGAGCTTAAAGTCTTAGGCGAGCTTACTCTAAAAGCATGGGATAAAGACGTTCAGGTTATGATAGAAGGTCCGGGACACGTTCCTATTAATGAGATTGAAAGAAATGTAAAATTAGAGCAGATTTACTGCCACGAAGCACCTTTTTATGTACTAGGACCTCTTGTGCTTGATATCGGTGCGGGCTATGACCATATAGGAAGTGCGATAGGTGCTGCTATGGCTGCGTTTTACGGAGTAAGTATGCTCTGTTATGTAACACCAAAAGAGCATCTCGGACTTCCAAACGAAGAGGATGTAAGAGAGGGAATGATGGCGTATAAAATAGCAGCACACGCTGCTGATATCGGTAGAAAAATTCCGGGAGCCAGAGATATAGATGATGAAATGAGTGACGCAAGATACCATTTTGACTGGAAAAAACAGTTTGAATTAGCACTAGACCCAGAAAGGGCAAAAGAGTATCACGATGAAACTTTGCCACAAGAAGTATTTAAAGAAGCTGAATTTTGTAGTATGTGCGGACCTAAATTTTGCAGTTACAAAGTAACTCAACACGCATTAGAAGAATTTAACTGGGATGAATTTAAAAAAGAAGCTGCTCAAAAAATGAAGCAATAGCTATTGACAAAAATAAAAAAAAGTTATATAAGTCATAAAAAATTAAGGAGATAAATTGAAAGAAAAAATTAAAGAGGCTTTACAAAACGTTGTTTACCCGGGATTTAAAAAATCAGTGGTTGATTTTGGGTTTTTAAAAGATATAGAAGTGAGTGATGATGAAAAAAGTGCAATTATTACATATCAAATTCCATCAAGTGACGATGAAGTGGCACAAAAACTTAATGACACCACAATTGATGAGCTTAGAAAAATAGGAATTGAAGCAAGTGTAAATATTATAAGACCTAAAAAACCAAGAGAAACAAGCTCTCGTGGTGTAAATAAAATGCCAAATGTAAAAAGTTTCGTAATGGTGAGTAGCGGAAAAGGTGGAGTTGGTAAATCTACAACTGCTGTAAATTTAGCCCTTGCACTTGCAAAAGAAGGCAAAAAAGTTGGGATTTTAGATGGTGATATTTACGGACCAAATGTTGCAAGAATGCTTGGAATGCAGGATAGAAAACCGGAAGTTGTGGGAAATAAAGTAAAACCTTTTGAAAATTACGGAGTGAAATTTATCTCTATGGCAAACTTGTTGCCTGAGGGAAAAGCGCTTATGTGGAGAGGTGCTATGCTTGTAAAAGCGCTTCAACAGTTTATGGAAGATGTAGACTGGGGAGAGCTTGATATACTTGTAATTGATATGCCTCCGGGAACCGGGGATGCTCAAATGACAATGGCACAGCAGGTTCCAGTAACTGCTGGTGTGGCGGTAACCACTCCTCAAACGGTGGCGGTTGACGATGCAAAAAGAAGTCTTGATATGTTCAAACAGCTTCATATTCCAATTGCAGGGATAATTGAGAATATGAGCGGATTTATCTGTCCAAACTGCGGTATGGAGTATGATATTTTCGGAAAAGGTGCTGCGGCAAGACTTGCAAAAGAGTATGATACAAAAGTGCTTGCTCAAATTCCTATTGAGCCTGAAATCAGAGAAGGCGGAGATACAGGAAATCCTATTGTTGTCAGCAGACCTGAGAGTGAAAGCTCTAAAAGATTCAGTAAAGCCGCAAAAGAGCTTATTGAATTTATTGATTATGTATTAAGTGAAGATCTTTCAGGTAATGAAATGATTCAGCCAATTTACGGAGTAAACGGGGCACCGAGTGCTTGTAGTGTTAACCGCTAAAAACTAAACTTTTTAGAGTAGAGTTAACATATTCTTTTGGAGGGGTTATCTCCTCTTTGTATTTAAACTTACTGTTTTTTTCAATCAGGTTTATTAAATCTTCTTTTGATATATCCGGAGAATTTACACAGGCTATAATAGTGGTATTTTGATGTGAAAAATCTTTTAATCTTTTGATGATTTTTATATAATCTTTGTTTGCTTCAAAACTTCCTTTTTGAAAAGAGGGTGGGTCTATTATTATGATGTCGTAAGGTCCGTGTTTTTTGATGTAACCGAATGATTTTAATATGTCTTTTTTTAAAAATTTTATCTTTTTTAAATCCAAATTATTAATAAAATGATTTTTTTCTCCGGTGATTAAAACATTTTTATTCATATCGATATTTACAATCTCATTTGCTCCACCGCTTCTTGCATACATAGAAAATCCGCAGGTATAAGCAAAAAGATTTAAAACCTTTTTATCTTTTGAAATTTTTCTTACATATTCACGAGTGTTTTTCATATCTCCGAAATACCCGATATTTTGATTATAAAAATTCAGTATAAACTTAAAACCGTTTTCTATTGCATAATATTTTTGAGGTATTTCTCCTACATATGCAAAAGTTTCATTTGAATATCTTCTTTTTACTATTATATTTTTGTGGCGGGTGTTTTTGATGTAGTCTTTTAAAAATTCCAGAGTTGGTTTTTCATCCACTTTTTCATAAAACTGTACAAACAAAACCTCATCAATACTGTCAATTGTTAAAAATTTATATTTTTTCTCTCCTCTTCCATGATATAGACGCTTAAACTCTTCATTCAGGTTTGTAGGCAGATTTAGCAAATGTTTCCTTTTTTAATTTTTAATCCAATTTTCAATTTTTAAATTACTCACCCTAACAAATTCTTTCTCATTATTTGTTACAAGAATTAAATTATTACTTAACGCAATTCCGGCTATTTGCATATCCAACTCTCCTATAAGCTGTCCTTTTTTTCTTAAATCTGCTTTTATTTTTGCATATTCAATACTTGCTTTTTTGTCAAAATCCACAACTTCAAAAGGCAACAAAAAATTCTTTACAACTTCAATATTTTTTTTAACATTTTGAGAATTATATGCTCCAAAATATAATTCAGCAACAGTAATAGAGCTTATTTTTAATGTTCCTATTTCTAATTGTTTAAATTTTTCAAACACTTCAATAGGTTTTTTCTTTATTATATATATACAGATATTGGTATCTAATAAATACATTAAAAGATATCCTCTCTTTCTTGTGTTCCTTGAATTCTTTGTAAATCGGCTGTTTCAAAAGAATTCCACCATTTATTCCAAAATTTTTCTTTTTTGTCTTCTTCTATTACTATAAATCCGTCATCTATTTTTTTGATAATGACCTTATCAGAATTAAATCCAAGAGATTTAGGAATTCTGATTGCTTTTGAGTTGCCGCTTTTGAAAATTTTTGAATGTAAAATCATAATAAATCCTTTAACTGTAACTACTTATAAGTATATACAAAATTACGACTTAAAGTCAATAATTTATAAAAATATTGTTATGTTAAAAATTTAAGGATTTTTTAACATATCAGAGTTTATATATTAAGATTTTTTTTTAACATGAGAATGAATTGATTCTGAAATACTTAGTAAATTAAGATATGATAAAACAATAAAAGTACTAAAT
>JALWNI010000102.1 GCA_027083695.1 Nautiliaceae bacterium
GTTGCTCTTGTAAAAATTCCATTGGAAACAAATGCAACAAAAGAAGAATTAAAAAGCTTTTATGAAAAAAACAAATTAAATTATAAAGATGAAAAAGGCGTAATAATCCCTTTTGAAAAAGCCCTTAACAGAGTTAAAGTTGATTATGCAAAAGAGAAAATGTTTAAAAAAGCGATTCTTGCATATAAAAAATTAAAAGCAAATAAAATAAACTACCAAATAATAACTGTTTCTGAAAATAATGATATATTACCAATTCAAAAACTTGAAACATTAAAAAAACAAGGTATTTTAAAACCTTTTATTTATAATAATAGTTACATAATTGCAAAATTATTAGAAGAAATAAATCCTAAGCCTCTTTCTTTTGAAAAAGCTAAACCATTTGTTGTAGAAAAGCTGCTAGTTTTAAAAGCAAATAAAAAATTAATAGATTTATCAAAAAAAGAATATAAAACATTTAAGGGACAAGATATAGGATTTGTTACCAAATATGATGCATTGAAAATCAAAAATTTGTCTCCTGCTATGGCTGTTGAATTTTTACATAAAGTTTTTATTTCTCAAAATCCTAATTATTATGTTCTTATTCCTCAAAACAATCCAAGTGTTTCAATTCTTTACAAAATCAAGGAACAAAAGTTGCTTGATAAAAAAGAATTTGAGCAAAACAAACAAAATGTAGTACAATTAACAAAAGGTATAATTAATATGGAATTATTAAATGATTTAATTAATGCTCTTTCCCAAACATATAAAATAAAAGTTTATGTTAAATAAAGGGTACACATTGAAAAATATTTTAGCAATAGATATAGGGAGTTTCAAAACCGCAGCAGTAATTGCAAATTATGATGAAACCACTTCTGAGCTATCCATCAGCGGCGTTGGAATTTCTAAATCAAAAGGAATAAAAAGAGGCAGTATAGTTAATATAGACAATGCCGCAAAATCGATAAAACAAGCGTATCTTGATGCGAAAAGAGTAGCCGGTGTAGAAATAAAAAAAGCAATTATAAATGTTTCTACAACTTATACCAAAAGTATTATAAGTTATGGTATTGTGAATATTCCCGGTAATGAAATAAAAATTAAAGAAATAAATAGAGCTATTCATATGGCACTCCATAATGCAAATATTCCAAAAGATTATCAAATGCTCCAAGCTGTGCCAGTTGGATTTAAAGTTGATGATATGAATGACATTGAAGATCCTCTTGGAATGAGTGGAAGCAGGCTTGAAGTAACAGTTCATATTATTGTTATTCAAAAAAGCGGTCTTGATAACATTAAAAAAACTGTTAGACAAGCCGGACTTGAAATTGAAAGTCTTGTATCTTCTATTTATGCAAGTGGTCTTTCAGTTTTAAAAGATGATGAGAAAGAATTAGGAGTATGCGTAATTGATATAGGGGCAACTACATCTGATCTTGGTATTTTTATAAATAAGGCTCTTAGATATACTGATACATTAGGTGTAGGCAGTCATCATATTACAAATGATTTATCTATTGCTCTTCATACACCTCTTGCAGATGCTGAGTATATAAAGCTTAATTTTGAAAAACTTATCAAAGATGGAGAAGATTTAATAGAAATTTCTGTAATAGGCAATGAAAAAGAGAAACAAAAAGCGTCTCTTGAAGCTGTTACGCAGATAATTTCAGCAAGAATAGAAGAGACATTTTTACTTCTTAAAAAAGAGATGGAAGAATCCGGACTTAAAAATAAAATTGGTGCAGGAATAGTGATTACCGGTGGATTTACTAATTTTTATAATGCAAAAGAGATAGCAAGTGAATTTTTTGAAGGTATGCCTGTTCGTATAGGATATCCAAGAGAAATAAACGGGCTTTTTGAAAATTTAAAAAAGCCTGAATTTGTCTGTGTTTTAGGACTTATTTTATATGGTATAAGAGAAGGTGTAAATTATGAAATAGATTCAAATAATCGATTTATTACAAAAATTATCGATGATAAAGTTGAAGAAACTATTACTCCAACTTTTGAAGACGAAACGAATAATGTCAAAAAGGAAGAGAAAGAAGAATTAACTTCAATTGTTTCAACACAAAAAAATGAAGCAGGTTTAATTCAAAAAATAAAAACATGGCTTGGTAATTTATTTTGAAGGGAGGAAAAATGGAAGAATTATATATGATAAATGAAACAATGGACGGACCAAAAATAAAAGTAATCGGTGTTGGGGGCGGTGGAAATAATATGATAAACTATATGGCCTCAAAAGGTGTAAAAGATGTTGAATTAATTTCTGCGAATACTGATACACAAGCATTAAAAACTAGTAAAGCGCATAAAAAAATACAACTTGGAAAAACTTTGACAAAAGGTCTTGGGGCAGGAATGAGACCTGAAATAGGAGCAAAAGCTGCGGAAGAAAGTTTTGAAGAAGTAAAAGAGGCTCTTAAAGGTGCTGATTTGGTATTTATATCAGCTGGAATGGGTGGTGGTACTGGTACAGGGGCTGCTTCTGTAATTGCAAAAGCTGCAAAAGAGGTAGGAGCATTAACAATAGGTGTTATTACTAAGCCTTTTATGTTTGAAGGTCCTAAAAGAAGAAAATTAGCAGAAGCAGGTACGAATGAATTAAAAAAAGAGGCAAATTCAATTGTTGTTATTCCTAATGATAAGATATTAACAATAATTGATAGAAAAGTTGGAAGAAAAGAAGCTTTTTCTCTTGTTGATGATGTTTTATATAAAGCAGTTACAGGAATTTCTAATATGGTTGTTAGTTATGGTGAAAATGATATAAATGTTGACTTTAATGACCTAAAAACTGTAATGTCCCATCAAGGTCTTGCTTTAATGGGTGTAGGTGAAATGAAAGGTGAAAATGCTGCGTTTGAAGCTATTAAAATGGCAATTGAATCACCTCTTCTTGATAATATTTCAATTGATGGTGCTATGGGTGTACTTGTTCATTATACAATGCATGAAGATTATCCACTTGTAGAAATTCAAGAAAGTATGGCAGTGGTAGAAGAAAAAGCAGATGAGGATGCTGATATTATCTTTGGTACTACAACAGATAACTCACTTGCTCCTGATGAAATAAAAGTTACAATTGTAGCTACTGGTTTTGAAAAAGAAAAAGCAGTTAATAAAACTGAAAATAAAGAAATTAAAGTAAATCAAATAAATGAAATGCTGATACAAAAAAAAGTATCTGGCGGAGATGTTGAAATTGATGCAGATTTACTTGATATTCCTACTTGGCTTAGAAAAGCAAAAGATTAATTTTAGCTTTTCTACCAATTTAATATCAAAAATATAGTAGATAAAACATAATCCATCATAAAAACAGCAATTGATGCAATAACAACAGCTCTTGTTGTGCTTATACCTACCCCTTTTGCACCACCTTTTGTATAATAGCCAATATAAGTTCCAATAGCACTGATCATGTATCCGAAAAATATACCTTTAATTATACTTTGGTTTATATCCTTAAAACTTCCATATTGTCTAATTGTATCTAGATATTTATATTCATTAACTCCAAGAGAAAGAGTGGAAATTAGATATGCACTAAAATTTGCGACAGCATCAAAAAAGAGTATTAAAAGAGGCATTGCGATAATAGTAGCTAAAATTCTTGGCACTATTAAATAGTGTTTTGAATCAACTGCCATAACTTCTAGTGCGTCAATTTGTTCTGTTACTCTCATACTTCCAAGTTCTGCTGCATATGCACTTATTCCCCTACTTACGACCATTAATGCGGCAAAAACAGGTCCTAATTCTTTAACAATTGAAAGAAATATTGTATATCCCATAAAATCCTCTACTCCAAATTTATGAAATCCTTGATATAATTGGACAGCTTCTACAAGTCCAGTAAAAAAAGATGTAAGAAAAATTACACCTAAGCTCCCATATCCCATAAATTTTAATTGTTCTAATAAATTTTTTATTCTAAAAGGTGGTTTGAAAAATAGAAAAAACACTTTCATTTGAAATATTGCAAAATCCCCTAATGAATAGATAAAATCAATTATGTTTTTACCGATTATATATAAAATGTTTTGAAACAATTTTATCCTTTTTTGATAAAATTATATCAAACTATAAAGGAAGAATATGGCAGAAGAAAAAGAAAATCAGGGTCAAGAGGAAAAAGAAGAAAAAAAAGAAGGTGGGAGTAAATTACTTTTGATCGTTATTATAATATTACTTTTACTTTTATTAATAATAGGCGGTTTAGTGGCTTATTTTTTATTAAGTGGTAACGAACAAAAACAACAGCAACCTCAAATGCAAAAAATGGAGAAAAAGCATAAAGTTAATTCAATGGCAGAAATAGGACCAATTTATCCATTAGACCCGTTTATTGTAAATTTGGTAAGTCCTAATGCAGATAGATATTTAAAATGTAAAATAGATTTAGAATTAGATTCGCCAAATTTACAAAAAGAAATAGAAAAAAAACTTCCAGCTATAAGAGATTTAATTATTCGAATTCTTTCTTCCAAAACTGTTGAAGAGATTCAAACAGCAAAAGGAAAAGAAAAGTTAAAAGAAGAGATAAAAAGGAAAATAAATCAAATTTTGACAACAGGTGAAATTAGAAATGTATATTTCACAGAGTTTGTAATACAATGATAAAAATTGGTATAGATGTTGTTTTAATACAACGAATAGAAAAAATGATAAATAAATTTGGAGTAGAAAAATTAAAATTTTTGAATAATGATGAAAAATATACCCAAAATCCTGAGAGTATAGCTGGAATATATGCTTCAAAAGAAGCTTTTTCAAAAGCTCTTGGTACAGGTATTGGAAATGAATTATCATTTTGCGATATCTCTGTTGTTAAAGATTCGAAAAACAAACCTTATATTAAAATAAATTCCCCTTCCCTTTTAAAAATTGTGCAAGAGTGTGATGTAAGTATTACGCATGATGGTGGTTTTGCAATTGCCGCTGTGATTTTAAAAATAAAAAAAATTTGATATAATTTCATTCCTAGACCCCGTAGCTCAGCTGGATAGAGCGTCACCCTGCGGAGGTGAAGGCCGCGCGTTCGAATCGCGCCGGGGTCGCCAGTATACTTGCTTAAAATCCCTCTGGGTTTTTGAAAATTTCAAAGCATTTTTAAAATTTTATGTAACTTTTTGTGTAATTTATATATTTGAAATTTTTATTTTTTAATAAACAACATTCCAATTCCCATTAACACAAACACTGCTCCTGATATTTTATAAAACCATTCCAAACTTTTATCATTAAAAAACCAGGCTTTTGCGTGTTTGGAAATAAACCCGTAAGTCATAAGAGAAACAAAAGAGATAGTCATAAAAGTAAATGTCATTATAAAAAACTGTAAAACAACCGGATGGTTCGGTGATAAAAATAATGGAAAAATTGCCGTAAAAAACAGTATAGGTTTTGGATTCGTAGCGGCTAAAAGAAACCCTTTAATAAAAACTTTTTTTGGACTATAATTTTTTATATGTTTATTGCTTTGGCTCAGATGAAATTCTTTATGTCCGCTTATAATATGTTTTACTCCGAGATAAATAAGGTAAACGGCTCCGATAACTTTAAGAATCCAAAAAAACGTATCAGATGTTTTAATTAATACTCCAACCCCAAACATTGCTACTAACGATAATAAAAACAGCCCTAAAATATTTCCAAGACTTGAAAAGACAACGGCTCTTAAATCATACTTCATTGAATTATTAATGGCAAGTAAAATTGCCGCCCCTGGACTTGTAATGGTTAAAACAGAAACGATTAAATATCCCAAATAATTATGTAAATCCATTTTTCATCCTTTAAAATGATAAGAGTAACAAATTGTAACATAAATACATATCCATTGTTTTGATTGATTAAAAGTTATTATAATTAAGGTTGATATTGTAGAATAAAGTAACATAATAAAATTTAATTATTTTATATTGTTACTTAATGTAGCTTTTTTGATTTGGTAAATGGGATTTTTTGAGTCCAATCTATGTAGAACGAATAGATAGAATTAATGAGCTCATTAATTATAATTTTAGAGTCTGTCACTAAATAAGTAACTATTAAGTAACATCATAATTTATTGAGACGTTTTTCATTTTAAAAATTTATAGTTTTAAGACCCGGGAGGGCGTTCACGCAGTGACTTTGGGCTCCGCCAAGTCACAGATTGGGGATAGGAGAGTCGGTTTAGGGGCGAAGAACCGGCTTCGCCGCACACCCCGACTACTACCATCTCCCCTAAAAAATTGGTTGTAGGGCCCCAAAATTTGCGGGTAGCGCACCTCCCAGGTACATTTTATTATAACACATTATTGAGCTAATGTCAATCAACTTTTTTAAGTTATTAATTTTACAAATGAGTTATCTTATATTAATTTTACCATAATTTTACATTTTTAGCAAATTAATACTCTTTGCAATTTCTATACAATCTTTAATGGATGGTTTTTGAGGTATATAAATTTTATTATTAGTATATTCTAGTAAAATATTTTTTGTTTTTTTACCTATCGCAATAGGAATAATATTTTTAAAATTTTCGATATTTGCAAAACATTTTACAGTAGAAGGAGAAGAAAATATAACTATTGAAGGTTTTGTTAATTTATGTGAAGGAGTATTGCATAAAGTTTCATAAATAATAATTTCTTTTAAATTATTTGAAGAATTTTTAAAAATATTGCTTATTGGTGAAATAATTTTTTTGGCTCTTAAAAAAAGAAAATTTTTATTTTGATATTTTTCATTTATTTCTTTTGCAAATTCATCTCCATAAGCCGATTTTGAAATAAACTCTACTTTTCCACCTAATTTTTCTATCTCTTTTGCTGTGGCTTTTCCAATAGCAAATGATGGAATTTTTTTCCATTCTTTATTAATTTTATCAACCGCCCTAACTCCATTTTTAGAGGTAAAAATTAAAAAGTCAATTTTCTCAAAAGAAATAAAAGGAGAGAGAAAATTAATTTTTATTACTGGATAATTTAAAATATCTTTATATTTTTCGTTAGTTAAAATATAAATAGGTAACATTACTCCCACTCAATTGTTGCAGGTGGTTTACTTGAAATATCATATACAACTCTGTTTATTCCGTCTACTTCATTAATTATTCTCGTACTTACCCTTTCTAAAAATTCATGTGGAAGATGTGAAAATGTTGCTGTCATACCATCAGTTGAGCTAACACATCTTACGGCTACGGTATTATCATATGTTCTGTTATCTCCCATAACCCCTACACTTCTTACATTTAAAAGCACGGCAAATGCCTGCCAAACTTCATTATAAAGTCCCCAAGCTTTAAGTTCTTGAATTAAAATAGCATCAGCTTCTCTTAAAATATTTAAGTCTCTTTCATTAACTTCACCCATGATTCTAATAGCAAGTCCCGGTCCCGGGAATGGATGACGATAAACCAAATCTTTTGGAAGGCCTAATTCAAGACCTAATTTTCTAACTTCGTCTTTAAATAACTCTCTTAAAGGTTCAATTAGTTCGAATTTCATCCAATCAGGAAGTCCACCTACATTATGATGAGATTTAATGGTTTTACTTGGACCTTTGACTGAAACAGATTCAATCACATCAGGATAAAGAGTCCCCTGTGCCAAAAATTTTGCATCTTTATGCTTTTTTGCTTCTTCATCAAAAACTTCTATGAAAGTATGACCTATGATTTTTCTTTTTTCCTCAGGGTCAGTTACGCCTTTTAACCTGCTTAAAAATTTTTCTCTTGCATCAACGGTAATCAACGGTACATGAAGAACATTTTTAAATGCGTGTTCTACTTCTTCTTTTTCTCCTTTTCTAAGAAGTCCCGTGTCGACAAAAATAGGAATAAGTTTATCTCCTATGGCTTCATGAAGCAAAGCTGCTGTAACTGAGCTATCCACTCCTCCGCTTAGAGCGCATATTACTTTATTATCACCTACCTGCTCTTTGATTTTTTTGATCTGTTCTTTTGCGAAATGAGCCATATCCCATTTGCTTGTTACTCCGCAGACCTCTCTTGCGAAATTCCTTAAAATTTTAGAACCTTCTACACTGTGAGTTACTTCCGGGTGGAACTGAATAGCATATATTTCTTTTTCTTCGTTTACAATAGCGGCATAAGGTGCGTTTTGTGTATGTGCTATTCTTTTAAATCCTTGCGGTAATTTCTCAACCCTGTCCGAGTGGCTCATCCAGACAATTGTAGGATTGTTTACATCTTTAAAAAGTTTGTGAGGATCGTCTATAAAAAGTTCTGCTTTTCCATATTCATGATGATCGGCTCTTATTACTTCTCCACCAAAATCAACAGTAATAAGCTGCATTCCATAACAGATTCCAAGTATCGGAAGATTCAGTTCATAAATTTCTTTGTCCACTTTATAAGCATTTTTATCATAAACACTTGCTGGACCTCCGCTAAAAATAATTCCTTTTGGTTTTTTCTCTTTTGCAATTTTGAGTCCGTCAAAATAAGGAACTATTTCACTATAAATCCCCTCTTCTCTTAATCTTCTAGCAATTAATTGAGTATATTGACTTCCAAAATCAAGTATTAAAATTTCTACTTGCATCTATATCCTTTTTATTGAAATTGTAACAAATTAATAAAATTTTAGTATCTCGAATTGAACATACCAAATGACAATACTTAAAATATATCCAGCCAAAACGGCCCAAGCATATTTCATATGAGAATTAAATGTATAAATTCCTCTCATTCTACCCATAACACCAACACCTGCCGCACTTCCAAAACTAATTAAACTTCCTCCTATTCCAGCTGTTAAAGTTACAAGCATCCATTGGTCATGTCCCATATTCGGATTTGCTTTTAAAATAGCTGCCATGACCGGTACATTGTCAATTATTGCACTTATAAAACCAACTCCCGTATTTGCCCAAGTAGATCCTACAAGCTCATAAAGTTTTGTTATATAAATTAGCCAGCCTATAAACGATAATGCTCCAACAGCACTTAAAATTCCAAAAAAGAAAAGTAGAGTATCATTTTCTATTTTTGCCATATTTACAAAAACATTTAAATGTTCTTTATGTCTTTTTTTGTGATAATATGCATATAATTGTAAAAGAGATAAACCAAACATCATTCCCCACATTGCAGGATAATGCATTACAATATGACCAAAAACTGCAATAGCTATTGTTAAAAATCCTAAAAATATAACAATTTTCCCGCCTTTTTTCATTTCTGTTTTTGGTGTTGTCAATGCATCAAAATGAGGTTCTCCTTTTGGAACAAAAAGACTCATAAGCCAAGCTGTCAAAAACCAACCTAAAAAAGCAGCTGGAAAAAGTGCAATAAAATCAACAAAATTACCTTTACCAGCTGTCCATGCCATTAAGGTTGTAATATCTCCAAATGGAGACCAAGCACCACCTGCATTCGCAGCAACTACAATATTAATTGCTCCCGGTACTAAAAAACTAATATTTTTTTTATCAATAGTAAAAAGAACTGTTGATAAAATTAAGGCAGTTGTCAAGTTGTCCGCAACAGGACTAATCCAAAAAGCAAGAGATCCTGTTATCCAATAAAGTTTTTTATAAGAATAACCTCTTGATATCAGTCGATATCTTAATGAATCAAAAACCCCTCTTTCAATTAAGCTTTCAATATAAGTCATTGCTACAAATAAGAAAAAGAAAATTTCAGCTATTTCTTCTATAAGTTCTTTTAATTGACGGTGAAGTGGAGCTATATCAAGACCATTGATAAAATAATAAATACCGATTAACATAAATGAAAAAGTTCCTATAAAAAGAGCGGGTTTAGCTTTATTCATGTCCCATTTTTCTTCTGTTGCTATTAAAATATAGCCAATGACAAAAATAACTAAAACACCCCAACCAACCCATGTATTTGTTAAATTTAATGCATGTTCCATAATAATCCTTTAATCTATTCTGTAATGTGCGCCCAGAGATTCTTTTCTGGCAAGAGCGCTTTTTACTATTTCTCTTGCTGTTAAAAATCTAAGTTTAGCCATTCTTCCTACTTTATCAAGAGAATTTTCAATAAAATTTAATGCTTCTTTTAAACCTTTTTCTGTTCTAATAATCCCAACATTTTTCCACATATGTTCTCTTAACATATTCTTGTATTTTTTATCGTCATTTTTAAAAAGTTTTTCAGTAGTTATTGGAAAATTTTTGGAATTTGTTTTGAAATTATTTTTAATTATTTCTTCTGCTGCTCTTTTTGCAAAAACAAAACATTCTAACAATGAATTACTTGCCAATCTATTTGCTCCATGAACACCTGTATTTGAAACTTCACCTATTGCATATAAATTTTTAAAATTTTTAACTTTTGAATTTAAATCAACTTCAATACCGCCCATAATATAATGAAATGCAGGAGAAATAGGAATAGGCTCGTATGGAACATTAATACCGTAATCTTTAAGTTTATTATATATCGTAGGAAATCTTTTTTTAAAAAACTCTTCATCAAACATACTCACATCAAGATATACTTTATGGCCTTTTTGTTGATGAAGAAAAATAGCTCTGCTTACAACATCACGACTTGCAAGTTCGCCTCTTTTATCATATTCAAATAAAAATCTTTTTCCATTTTCATCAACTACATGTGCGCCTTCACCTCTTAACGCTTCTGTTATTAATAATTTTTGTGAAAATTTCATTTCAATAAAAACTGTTGGATGAAATTGTGTCATTTCCATATCTTTAAGGGTTATACCTTTTTCAATTGCTAAGCCTTGCATTTCACCTGCAATAGTTCTAGCATTAGTATCATATTTATAAAGTGCACCAATTCCACCTGTGGCTATTATTATATTGTTTGAATAAATATTATATTGTGAATTTTTATGTAATACGGAAACTCCGTATGCTATGTTGTTTTCAATCAATATATCAAAAACCAACGCTTCATCTATAAAAAAACTTTTATCTTTTTGGAATAAGAATTTGTGAATTTCTCTTCCTGTTGCGTCTCCACCTTTATGATATACTCTGGGGATTGAGTGTGCACCTTCTTTTGTAACACCGGGGTCAAATCTAAAACCATATGTTGAGAGTTCTTTAATTAATTTAAGAGATGATTCACTAAGAATTTTTACTGCTTCTTTTTTGTTATGAAAACTTCCAGCTTTCAAAGTGTCTTCTATATGTAAAGGTACATCATTTTCGTCATTTGCAATAGTAACACCACCTTGTGCATAAAAAGAGTTACAATCCCATACTTGTTTTTTTGTAATGATTAAAGTTGAAAGACCAGCTTCATTTAAAAATTTTGCGCACCATATTCCGGCAAGTCCACTTCCTATTATGATACAGTCAAATTTCATTTTACTCCTATCTTTACTTTTAAAGTAGAATTAAGATCTATAATTTTCAAATCACTTGCATTTACTTCTTTTGTTTTATTTACTTCCCATACGGGTGGAGCTTTATAACCGCATCCAAAAATTGAAAAAATAAATGATATAATTATAATATGAAAAAAGCAAGTGAAATAATTTCTCATATATTGGCACCTTTTGATGACAAAATAACAATTCATCGTTGTTTAAAAAAAATTATAACATTAATGCCGACAAAATACAAAAAATATATCAAGTCAATAACTTATAAAGGAGAGACATTATATATAAGAGTATCGCATCCGGCAATTAGACAAGAATTGTTTTATAAAAGACATGAGATATTTTCAATTTTAAAGACAATGCATAATCATGGAATATGTAAAAATATAAAAGTTTCTAAGATAGTTACAAATTATAAATATACACATAACCCATCAGTTCCAAAAGATATCAAATTTTATTTAAAAAATGCAAAAGACTTTGAAAACAGGGCAAAAACCCCTGAAATTAAAAAAATATTTGATGAAATAAGAGAAATATTAAAATAATTATTTTCTTTTATCTATTATTCTTCTGGCTTTACCCATACTTCTTTCAATTGTATTAGGTTTTACTATTTCAATTTGTGCATTTATATATAAATTATTTAAGAATTTTTGCGATAAATCTTTTTTTATTTTATTAAGGTTTTGTTCTGTATAAGATGTATTTTCATTAATTTCTATAATAATTTCAAGTTTATCTAAATAACCTTTTTTATCAGCTACAATTTGATAATTAAGAGTTACATCGTCATAATTAGCAATAACATGTTCTATTTGAGAAGGATAAACATTTACTCCATTTATAATTAGCATATCGTCAACTCTACCCTTTACACTTTCCATTCTCACAAAAGTTCTTCCACAAGCGCAAGGTTCTTTATGAATTTTTGTAATATCACCTGTTCTATATCTTATGATTGGGAGTGCTTGTTTTGTAAGTGTGGTTAATACAAGTTCTCCTTCTTCACCCTCAGGCAAAACTTCTCCTGTTTTTGGATCAATTATTTCTGGATAGAAATGGTCTTCATTTATATGAAGGCCAATTCCTTTATTACAACTTGCCGAAACTCCCGGTCCTATTATTTCACTAAGTCCGTAAACTTCTATATATTCGATTTGCCAAGCATTTGCAACTTCTCTTCTGAGTCCTTCGCTTGTAGGTTCTGCTCCAAAAAAGCCTACTCTTAATTTGTAATCTTTTCTAAATTCCGGACCTTCTTTTCTAGCTATTTCCGCTAGATGAAGCGCAAAGGTTGGTGTTGAACACAAAACAGTAGCTCCAAAATCTCTCATTAACATAAGTTGTCTTTGAGTAAAACCACCACTAGCAGGAACAATAGTGGCTCCAAGCTTTTGAGCAGCTTCATGAAATCCAAGACCTCCTGTAAAGAGTCCATACCCATATGCATTGTGAATCACATCTTTGCTTGTAACGTTTCCCATAGTATAGACTCTCATCATAACTTCATTCCAAACATTCATATCATGCTGTGTATACCCTACAACAGTTGGTTTTCCTGTTGTACCGCTTGAAGAATGAATCCTTACTATTTCACTCATTGGTGCTGTAAAAAGTCCAAAAGGATAATTATCTCTTAAATCTTGTTTTTTTGTAAAGGGAAGTTTTTGAATATCTTGTAAAGTTTTAATATCATCAGGTGTAATGCCTATTTCATCAAATTTATTTTTATAAAAAGGGCTTAAATGATATACTCTGGTTATTGTTTCTTTTAATCTTTTTAATTGAATTTTCTCTATCTCTTCTCTTGGTGCCGATTCAATTTTATTAAATATCATTATATATCCTTTTTATTAATTTCAAAAGCTCTTTTTAAAATTTCAAAATTTTGATTAGCAAATTTAGGATTTATCTCTTTAATGGCATTTTTAACTTCTTCTAAACTAAATGGAAAATCTTTAATATTTGAGAGTGCAATACCCAGCATAAAGACATTTAAGCCTTTTGCATCAAAAACTCCTCTTTCAGCTAATTTATTTGCATCAATACTAAAAACTTCGGTTTTAATATCAGGAAAAATATCGGCATTTACTACAACGCTTCCATTTTTTTTAAGAAAAGGTAAAT
>JALWNI010000103.1 GCA_027083695.1 Nautiliaceae bacterium
TTCATATCCAAATACCGTCAAATCCACATCGTGCTGACAAGTTTTTGTAGCTATTATCAAATCCCCTATTTTAAGATCACTCTCAATCGCTCCCGCAACTCCGCTGAAAAGAATTTTATTAGCATTAAATTTTTCTATCAAAATAGCAGCAGTTGTAGCTGCATTTACTTTGCCTATTTTAGAATAGGCAAGTATCAAATCCAAATTTTTATATTTAGCAAAATAATATCTGTTTCTTGCATATTCTATAATTTCTTTAACCTCAACTTTTTCTAAAATCGGATCAAGCTCTTCTCTCATTGCACACATAATGCCAATCATTTATATCCTTTTTTAATCATTATTCAAACTATATTTTCCTCAACCCTTATTTCCTACTTCCTCTTTTCTGCTTCCTACTTCCATCTTCCTTCTACCTACTCTCTACTTCCTTCTCCATTTTCTCATCCACTCATACACCCATACACCCATCTACTCATCCACTCATACACCACCCCTACACCCATTTACCCATCCACTCATACACCCATTTACCAACTCAATTCTCTTTTCTCAAAAAATATTTTTGAGTAAGAGTTAAATGATGATTTAATTCACATTCAACAAGTTCTTCTTCAAAATAATCCGCTTCTTTTTCAATTTCACCTTTTGGATTTATTACTTTGCTTTTACCCCAAAATCCAAGTCCATCTTCAAATCCTACTCTATTACAAAAAGCAACATACCCGCCACTTAAAATCGCCATATTTTTTAAAATAGCTTCCCACTGCTCTTGAATTAAAAGTTTATTATCTTTAAACTCTCTTGCCGGTGAAGCAGAAATTACTATAATTAAATCCGGTTTTTCTTTTGATACAAAATTTAAAGCATAACCGCTAAATACATCTTCACATATAAATATAACAGTTTTGCCAAATTTACTTTTAAAACATTCAAAATCTTTTCCAGCAAAGAAAAATCTTCCTTCTTCAAATACTCCATATGTAGGAAGATGAACTTTGTGATGAATATGAAGTTCATCTCCTAAATAAATTGCACTATTGTATATTTTACCATTTTCTCTAATAGCTGCTCCAAGTACAACATCTTTATCAAAACTCAAATTTTTAAAGTATTTAATATCAAAAGCATCTTCAAGCAAAGCATCTTTTATTTTATATCCGTTCATACTAAGCTCAGGAAAAACAACCAAATCAGCATCTGTTTTTTTAATAAATTCTAAATGTTTTTCCAAATTATCAGGACTTAATTTTGGTCTAATTTGTGCTAAGGCTACTTTCATAAGCATAACACTTTCTCTAAACTTGCCATATCGGTTATTGGATATGTTTTTTTCTTAGTAACTTTTCTGTTTATCCCCATTAAAACTTTTCCGCCGAATTCTACAAAATAATCCACATCATTTTCATAATTTTTGACAGATTGTTTATAAAGAACAGGTTTTGTAAGCTGAACCGGAAGCACTTCAAGAGCCTCTTTTTTTGTTGTATATTTTTTTGCTGTTACATTGCTAACAACAGGAGCAAATTCATCTTTTAAATATTCATCTAAAAGCTCTCTAAGTGGCTTGACTGCTACTTCAAGCAGCGGAGAATGACTAGCAACACTCATATTAAGAAGCATTGCCCTTTTTGCTCCCGCTTTTTTAATAATATCTTCCATTTTTTCTAAATCGCTTTTAATTCCTGATAAAACAATTTGCCCGTCACTGTTGTAATTTGCCGGATAAACCCTAAGTCCGCTCTCTTTACAGATATTTTCAACTACCTCATCATCTAGTCCTAGTACTACCATCATAGACCCTGCCTCATTTTCAAAAGCTTTATTCATAAGCTTTCCTCTCTCATGCACCACTTTTATTGCATCTGCTAAACTAAGCCCCCCTGCACTTACAAGAGCGCTAAACTCCCCTAATGAATGACCTAAATTAAAAGCTATATCTTTATTATTGTTTTCATCAAAAAGTCTTTTTGCAACTGCACTATAAAGAAGGATTGCTGGTTGAGTATACTCAGTTTTATTTAAATCTTCATTTTCTTCAAACATAAGCTTTTTAAAATCAACCCCGATAGCATCGCTTGCCTCTTCAAACATCTCTTTTGCTTTTTTAGAATTTTCATAAAAATCTTTTCCCATTCCTACAAACTGACTCCCTTGTCCAGGAAACAACGCACCTATTGCCATTTTTATCCTTTTTTACAAAATTATATCAAATTATCTATTCCCCATTTAATTTGACCAAGAGAAATTCCCCCGTCATTAATTGGAGTATTTTGATTAAAATAGATTTTTTTATTGCTTTTATTTAAAATACTTTTCATTAAAGTTTTATTTTGAAACACTCCCCCGCTTAGAATTACAGGCAAATCAATATCTTTTGAGATAGAAATTATAATATCAGCTAATGTATTTAAAAAAGTAGTAGCAATAAGCTCTAAATTTCCTCTGTTTTTTACCACAAATCTTATAAGTTCGCTTATATCAATCTCTTCATTTTCAATTGCCCAAAGTCTTTTATCGGTTTTTAAATTTTCATTATAAAACGATTCTATTCTCATCCCAGAATAGCCTTCATAATGATTCTTATCAATATATCCTCCAAGATACGCCACAATATCAAAAATTCTTCCCATTGAAGAAGTTTTTAAGAAATTTTTATCATCTAAATTTTTAACTAAATTAAACTCTTTATAATTTTTAGCCAGATTTTCATCAATGTTTTTGAGAAGATTCACAGCCATTAAAGAAGGATTTTTGACAGCCTTTTCACCTCCGACTAAGCTAAAATATTTAAAATGATAAAGCCTTTTGAAAGAATTTTCATTTGCTATAAAAACTTCTCCGCCCCATATATTTTTATCTTCCCCATATCCTGTCCCGTCAAAAGAAAATGCTAAAAACTCACCCTTTAAATTAAATTCAAACATAGCTGAGAGAATATGAGCGTAATGGTGCTGGATTTGATAAAACGGAAGATTTTGATTTTTTGCCCATTTTGTGGATTCATACTCTGGATGCAAATCTCCTATAATAATGTCCGGCTTAAACGAATATAATCTTTTAAAAGTTTCAATTGTTCTTTCAAAATATTCAACTGCATCAATTGTAAGTAAATCTCCTATATGAGGAGAGAGGATGACTTTGTCTTTAAAACTCAGGGCAATTGTATTTTTCTGGTTTGCACCCACGGCTAAAATATTTGGTTTTATCTTTTTATCTATACTAAAACTCTTAGGTGCATATCCGCGAGAGAGCCTATAAGTTAAAATTTTTTCATCAACACCGCAAATTACACTGTCATCACACGCATTTACAATATCCCTGTCATAATCCAAAACAAAATCCACAACATCACCAAGTTTTTCATTTAATTCTTCAAAACTTCTGATAATCGGCTCATTTGAAATATTTGCGCTTGTAGCAACAATCGGAAAATCAATAAATTCAAACAAAAGATAGTGAATCGGAGTATAAGGCAAAAAAACACCGTATCTGTCGATATTATCGGCAATGCCTTTTAAATCAATTTTTTTCTTAACCACTACAATCGGTTTTTCTTTGCATAGGATAAGTTTTTCTTCAAATTCATTAATTTCACAATACTTTTTAATTTGCTCAATATCTTTAAACATCATAGCAAAAGGTTTGTATGGACGATTTTTTCTCTCTCTAAGTTTTTTTACAGCCTCTTTATTTGTAGCATCACAAACTAAATGAAATCCGCCAAGCCCTTTAATAGCCCCTATTTTCCCATTTTTTAAAAATTTAGTGATTTTTTTAAAAATTTGTATAACTTCTTCGCTTCTTTCCTCTACCCTTTTTTCTACTCCCTCTTTTCTGCTTCCTACTCTCTCCTTCCTACTTCCTGATTCCTCTTCCCACTCTCCATTTTCCACTTTCCACTTTAAACTTAATCTCGGTCCGCACTCATAACAGCTTATCGGCTGTGCGTGATATCGTCTATCAAGCGGATTGTTATACTCTTTTTCGCATTTTTCACACATTTTAAATTTTTTCATTGAAGTGTTTTTTCTGTCATACGGGATATTTTCAATTATTGTATATCTTGGACCACAATTGGTGCAGTTTATAAATGGATATAAATACCGTCTATTTTTTTCATCAAACATCTCTTTTAAACACTCATCACAAATTGAAATATCAGGGGATATAAATGTAGTTTTTGAAGAATTTTTGGAGTGAATTATTTCAAAATCACGATAATTTTTTAAAGGTAGCTTTTCAAAAGTTACTTTATCGATTTTTGCAAGAGGTGGCAGATTGTTTTTTAAAATATCTATAAATTTATCTCTGTTTTCGCCTTCAATCTCAACTATTACACCCTCTCCACTATTTAATACATAACCTTTTAAATTAAGCTTTTTTGCTATTTTATAAACACTGGGTCTAAATCCTACACCTTGGACAATACCTTCAATTAAGAATCTGTATCTCAAAATATACCTTTGGATTTTTAAGAAAAGTATATCAAATAAAAAGGAGGGAAAAATAAAAAAGGAGAAAAAATGAAAAAGCTTTTTGCACTGAAAGTATAATAGATTTTAATTAAATAAAAATTAAAACTGTAAAATTAATGTAAAATTAATAAATCAAATCTTTAACTTCAATTTTGTATCCGTTAAATCTGAATTCAGCCTCTTTAAGATAATAAAAAAAATTATCTTCGCTTACACCTTTATATTTTTTTATAAAATCCTCAAAATATTCCCAAAACTTTTTTATCAGTTTTTTTTCATAAATTTTTATTATTCTGTTTTGAGTAAAAAGTTTTTTAAGCTCTTTTTCATTAAAATCATAATTTTTAAGAGAACTGAGCATAATATTATAAATTTTTCCTCCAAAATCAATTGTCAAAAAATTTTGTGCTGATTTAATGTTTTTATTTTTAGGTATATAAAGATACTCTTCAAACTCTTTTATATCTTCTTTTTTTAAAAATTCATCTTCACATATTTGTGCCATCACTATTCTAATATTTTTAATCTCTTTTACAACTGTGGCATAAGAGATATTGTACTTTTGCGAAATTTCTTTTGGAGTCATTTCATCTAAAAAGCCTTTTAATATTTTTGCTTTCCTCTCTAATTTTTTTGGAGAAAATTTTCTTTTGCATTTGGCGCACTTAAAATTTCCGTCTTTAAGCTTATATAAAATATAATGTCCACAATAAATACAGCTCATAACTTTCCTTTAATCTAATTTTAAGAAATTTGAATTATAATTCAGTTGATGTTTTTAGAAAAAATCCTTCCCTTTTACTCCTTTTTTAATTTTTATATCTGTTATTTACTTTTTTAATATATCTATTAATTATGAATATTATTATAAAATTATAAAATAAGTCCTGAAATTATACAAGAACTTGTTGTTTTTAAATAAAATTTAAGTTATTGAATTATAATTCAATAAAAAAAAGGAGCACAAATGCATATTCCAGACGGATATTTATCACCAACAACAGTAGCAGTAAGTTATGCTATTATGATTCCATTATGGGCTTATGGATTTAAAAAGCTTAAAGAAAAACTTGATGAAAAAACACTCCCTTTACTTGGCACATTAAGTGCATTGAGTTTTCTTATTATGATGTTTAATGTCCCTGTACCGGGAGGCACCTCTGGACACGCAATTGGAACGGCTCTAATTGCCATTATGTTTGATCCTTGGATAGCTTTTATGGCTGTGTCTTTTGTTTTGCTAATTCAAGCAGTAGTATTTGGAGATGGAGGTATTTCAACATGGGCTGTTAATTCATTTGATATGGCTTTTATTGCAGCGTTTGTAGGATATTATACTTTTAAATATTTAAAAGACAAAACAAAATTCGCACCTTTTATTGCAGGATGGCTTTCTATTAATGTAGCAGCATTAAGCGATTCAATTATTTTGGGAATTCAACCTATTTTCTGGCATGATGCGGCAGGACATCCATTATATTTTCCATTTGGTTTGAGTGTTGCTATTCCTTCAATGATGATAGCTCACCTTTTTGTATTTGGAGTGGTAGATGGGGCATTCACACAAATAGTTTATTCATTTTTACAAAAAAGAGCTGAACAAAAAATTAAAGAGGAGGTTGCAATATGAATAAAAAAGTAAAAGTTGCATTAGCGGTACTTGCCGTAATGCTTTTAGCGGTACCAATAGGATTATTAACCGATGCACCGGCATGGGGAGAATGGGATAACGATTATTATAAAAAA
This sequence comes from Nautiliaceae bacterium, assembly GCA_027083695.1. GTDB lineage: Bacteria > Campylobacterota > Campylobacteria > Campylobacterales > Nautiliaceae > JALTBU01. The sequence goes on from JALWNI010000103.1 coordinate 6,225, forward strand.
GTATTGGGATTCATTCCAAAAGGAATGGAAAAATTTCACTCTTTTATTAATCCGATTTTACCTGATTACTCACTTCCGGGTACAAATGATGTAGTAGGATATTATGTAAGTGCTATTGTCGGAGCTATTTTAGTATTCGCAATATGGTTTATAATAGGAAAAATCCTTGCAAAAAAACATTCTAATAACTAGAATATTTTTTATTCTGGTTTTTTTTACCCTTTTAAGTCTAAAAAACTATATATATCTTATATTTGTTATTCCTATTCTTTGGATTATTAGTATAAACAATGCCTATTTTTTAACAAAAAGAGTGTTAAAAGCAATTATCATTTTTAATTTAGGCGTAACACTTGGTTATATTTTAATGGCATTTATAAAAAATATTAATCCATGGCACTACATTATTTATATAAATTTAAAAGTTTTTGTATTGACATATTTTGTATTTTGGTTTTTTTCTGTTATTTCACCTGTTCAATTTATGTCATTTTCAAAAGATTTAGGATACCTGACAACAATAACATTATCCCAAATTTTTTCCTATAAAAAAACATTTGAAGATTTTAGATTAGCTTTTAAATCAAGAGTTTATAAATTAAAAGATAAAGACCCAAAATTTATAACAAGGACTTTTGACTTTTTCTTAACAAAGGCTCTAAAAGACGCAAATGAAAGAACATTAGCTATGAAAGCAAGAGGATTTTTCAATGATTGATATAAAAAACCTTTATTATAAATATGAAAAACATACAGCACTTGAAAATATAAATTTTAAAATTAACAAAAATGAAAAAATTGCTTTGCTTGGAAGCAACGGCAGTGGGAAATCAACACTTTTAAGAATTTTAGCCGCACTTTATTTTCCTACAAAAGGAGAATATTTCTTTAATAAAGAAAAAATAACAAAAAAAACTGCTAAAAAATTAAGGCCTAAAATTGGTATTCTCTTTCAAAATCCAGATTCAATGATATTTAATCCAACTGTATATGACGAACTCTCTTTTTCATTAAAAGAGTTCGGATTTAAAGATATCGATGAAAGAGTTAAAAAAGTTGCAAAAGAATTTAATTTAGAAAAATTTTTTAATAAATCTCCAATAAATCTAAGTGGAGGTGAAAAACAAAAAGTAATGCTTGCAAGTATTTTGGCTTACGAGCCAGAAATCTTATTGTTAGATGAACCAACAACGGCTATGGACCCTAGAACAACCGGGTGGTTTATTGATTTTTTGATTGAACTCAATAAAACTGTTATACTTGCAACTCATGATTTGGCAGTTGCATATGAAACATCTGATAGAGCAATAGTTTTAGATGAAAATCATCAAATAATTTTTGATGGTGAAATGGAAGAGCTTATGAAAAATTTAGATATTTTGATAAAAGCAAATCTAATTCATAAACACAAACATAAACATAAACGTTTTATACATTCACATTATCACACACATTTTTGATATAATAAACAATCATTCATAAAAGGAGTAAATATGTGTACAGATTGCGGATGCGGTACAGGACATAAACATGAGCATAATCATTCTCATGAACATAAACATATTAATGAAGATATAAAAAACAACCCTCAATTATCACATAAAGTAACTGTGATTGAAAAAATTTTAAGCAAAAACAATCAAATGGCGGATGAAATAAGGGCTGAATTTGATAAACATCATATAACTTGCTTTAATATGATGAGCTCTCCCGGAAGCGGTAAAACTACAACACTTGAAAACCTAGCAGAAAAACTTCCTTTTAAATTTGGAGTAATTGAAGGAGATCTTGAAACAAGCAGAGATGCTGATAGAATTAGAAACAAAGGTATCTGGTCTTTCCAACTTCAAACAGGAAGAGCGTGTCATTTAGATGCAGGAATGGTAAAACACGCAATTCCTCATTTTCCTTTTGAAGATACTGAAATAGCTTTTATTGAAAATGTAGGAAATTTGGTATGCCCTGCAAGCTATGATGTAGGAGCTCATTATAATATGGTTTTTGTTTCAGTTCCGGAAGGAGATGATAAAATAGAAAAATATCCTGTAATGTTTAGAAAAGCCGATATTATAATTATCACAAAAGCAGATATGCTTGAATTTTTTGATTTTGATGTACAAAGAGCAAAAGAAGCGGCACACAAACTTTCACCAAATGCACCGGTAATTTTATTAAATAATAAAACAGGTGAAGGACTTGATGAAATAATTAACTGGATTAGTGAAAAAAGAAAAGAGCATTTAGAAAAGTTAGGAGCATAAAATGTGTTTGGCAATACCTAGTAAAGTACTTAAAATTGACGAAAATAATATGGCAGAAGTTGATACTCTTGGAGTTAAAAGAGTTGTTAGTCTTGATTTGATGCCAGAACCTGTGAAAGAGGGAGATTATGTACTTATCCATGTTGGTTATGCAATGGGTAAAATTGATGAAAAAGAGGCACTTGAAAGTTTAGAAGTGTATAAAATGCTAGCAGAAGCAGCCTCACAAGAAGAAGATGAAATACCGCCTGAAAAATTAGTTGTTGAAGACGGTCCTCTTTTGTATAAACCACCAAAAGAGGATGAAAAATGAGTTTATCATTAAAAGATTTATATTCTAAATTCAGGGACCCAGCCACAATAAAAGCATTAAAAAAAGAGATTGAAAAAGAGGCTGTTAAACTAAAAGAACCTATGAGGGTTATGGAGATATGCGGAGGACATACTCATACAATTATGAAATATGGCATAAAGCAAATATTGCCTGATAATATAAATTTTATTCACGGTCCTGGCTGTCCTGTATGTGTTATGCCAAAAGAGAGGATTGATCATGCAATAATTTTAGCAAAACAGCCTGATGTAATTTTAGCCACTCTTGGTGATATGATAAGAGTACCGGGGAGCACTTCAAGCCTTGCAAAAGCAAGAGCTGAGGGGGCAAATGTGGTTCCTCTTCATTCAACACTAGATGTACTAGAAATTGCAAAAGCTAATCCAGATAAAAAAGTGGTCTTTTTTGCAATTGGATTTGAGACAACAACTCCTATGACTGCCGCACTTATGAAAAGAGCATTAAATGAAGGTGTTAAAAATATATATTATCACATCAACCATGTCTTAGTTCCACCTCCAATGAGAGCAATCATGGATGGTGGAGAAGCAAGAATTAATGCTTTTATAGGCCCAAGTCACGTAAGTGTAATAATTGGAGCAAAATCTTATGAATTTTTAGCAAAAGATTATAATACACCTGTGGTTGTAGCTGGATTTGAGCCTGTTGATGTAATGGAGAGCATTTTAATGCTTTTAAAACAAAAAAATGAAGGTAGATGCGAAGTAGAAATTCAATATAAAAGAGCCACAACTTATGAAGGAAACCTCGTTGCACAAAAATTAATTGATGAATTTATGGAAGTTAGAGACTCTTTTAGATGGAGAGGTCTTGGAGACATTCCCTATTCAGCACTTAAACTAAAAGATAAATTCAGCGAATTTGATGCTGAAAAAGTCTGGGCTGATGTATTGCCAAATAAGCCAATTGATGACCATAAATTATGTATTTGCGGGGAAATATTAAAAGGACTAGCAAATCCAAAAGAGTGTAAAGTATTTGCAACGGCTTGCACTCCAAGCAATCCTCTTGGAAGCTGTATGGTTAGTGATGAGGGAGCTTGCAATGCATATTACAGATATGGGAGATGAGTGGGCGGATGAGTCTGGGTATATTGGTGAATGAGTATATGAGTGAATTAAAAAACAGATGAATAAAAAGTTTAGAGTATTAAAAGGAGTATTATGAAAATCACTCTTGCATACGGCGGCGGTGGAGAAGAGACAAACAAATTGATAAAAGATCTTTTTTATGAAAATTTTAAGAATGATATTTTAATAAAAGCAGAAGATGCTGCAATAATAAATATAGATGGTAAAACAGCTTTTACAACTGATTCATTTACAATAGATCCTATATTTTTTAATGGTGGAGATATTGGAAAATTAAGTATTGCTGGAACTTGTAATGATTTAGCCATGATGGGAGCCGAGCCTAAGTTTTTAAGTATCTCTTTTATAATTGAAGAAGGATTACATTTTAATGATTTAAAAAAGATCGTAGATTCAATAAGCACAGAATTAAAAAAAGTAAATGCAAAAATAGTTTGCGGAGATACTAAGGTTGTACCAGCTGGAAGTGTAGATAAAATTTTTATAAATACTAGCGGAATTGGAAAAGTTATAAAAGATAATATTAGCGCACATAACCTAAAAATAGGTGATAAAATATTAGTTAGCCGGGATATCGGAAGACACGGAAGCGTAGTTTTAGCTAAAAGATTTGGTGTAGATACTGAAATTAATAGTGATTGTAAAATACTTTGGGATGAAGTAAAAGCCCTAATTGATGAAGGAATTGAAATTAAAGCTATGCGTGATGCAACAAGAGGCGGGCTTAGTGCAGTATTAAATGAATGGGCTGAGGCAAGCAATATTAGGATCGAAATAGAAGAAGATAAAATTCCAATAAGTGATGAAGTAAGCGGACTTTGTGAAATTTTTGGATTCGAACCAATGGATTTGGCAAATGAAGGAACTTTTATTGTTGCGGTAGAAAGCAAAGATGCTGAAAAAACAAAAGAAATTCTAAAAAAATTTAATAAAAATGCTTCAATCATAGGAGAAGTGGTTGAAGGTGAAAAAGTTGTATTAAAAACACCTTATGGCTCTAAAAGATATATAGATTTGCCAAAAGGTGAATTATTACCAAGGATATGTTAATGCAGGAAAAAATAGTAAAGATGTTCGATGAAATAGCTCCAAGTTATGATATAGTAAATAGAATAGTGAGTTTTGGAAACGATAAAATTTGGAGAGAAAAAGCAATTAAAGAAGTTTTAAAATTTTCAAATCCTAATCCAAAAGTATTAGATGTGGCTTGTGGAAGCGGAGATATGATAGAAGTTTGGAGAAAATATACTAACGACATAACCGGACTTGACCCAAGTATAGGAATGCTTGAAATTGCTAAAAAAAGATTTAAAGATGTTGATTTTTACCAAGGTCTTGCACAAGATCTCCCTTTTGAGAATCAAACTTTTGAATGCATAAGTATTTCATTTGGAATAAGAAATGTTGTAGAAATAGATAAAGCAATAGATGAATTTGCAAGAGTATTGAAAAAAAATGGAATATTACTTATTTTGGAATTTACAAAACCAGAAAAAAAATCTACACTTAGAAATTGTATTGATTTTTATTCAAATAAAATACTTCCAAAAATTGGAGGAATTATCAGCGGAAATAAAGAGGCCTATGAATATCTTCCAAATTCTATTCAAAACTTCTATACATTAACAGAGCTTTGCAAAAAATTAAACACTAAATTTGAAGTTTTAGAGGCAAAAACATTTAAGTTATCCCCTACTTCTATGATAATAGCAAAAAAAATATAAAGATTAATTCTTTATATTTTTATTAATAATCGCATTCCCAAATGCCTCTATACTACCACTTATTTGAAGAGCTTTTGGGATATATACTTTATAATTTTTATCAATATAGCTATAAATTTTATTTAAAAATTCACCCTTAAATAAATCTCCAACAATTATAGCTCCATTTAAACCATTATCTTTGTGAAAAGAATCATACTGATTTGATAAAAATTCAGCAAAACTCTCTACCACACCATATGATAAAAGATAATTGTCAACACCTGCTAGATTAAAACTCATAACCGTTCTAATTGCCCATAAAGGATTTAAGTTGTTTTTATCCATTTTATAATCAATTCTAGGACCTTTTTTGGCCATAGCAGAACTTGATAATTCTAATATTTTTTCAAATCCCTTATCTATATTATCAGCAACTCCTAACAATATTCCAATTAATCCCCATAAATAATAAATTCCTTTTTTTTCGCTATTTATATCAGTATTTATGGCATTTTCAAAAAGATTTGGTCTTTTTTCTTTAAAATTTTTAATAAGTTTTGCTCCTGTTTCGTTCATTATAGCAATCTGAGAAAAAATATCCTCAAAATTTTCAAAAGTAAACTTAAAATCAATATATTCAATTAATCCAAATTTAGGAGAATTAATAAGTATCTTATTCTCATCTTTATAAAAACAAAACCCCATTATATTTTTATCTTCTAATTCCCATTGTTCCAAAACACCATAAAATCCACTAAAAACGGGTGATGTCTCTTTTGAATTGATCTTTCCTAAATTTTCTAATCTATCTATTACTCCATTTTTATATCCATACTTTTTATATTTTCCTTCTGCTTGTATATTTTTTTCAAATTTAGGGATTATACCCCTTTCACCTCTTTCAATTAAAATATCTTTATTTCTAGAATCTGTTACAACTGCAAAAAGAGGATCCTCTAATTTCACTTCAAAACTTAAATCTTTATTATTATCACTTTTTTTAAATCCTAAAAGCTCATACTCACTTATTTCAAATAAGAGCTCTGTTACCATACAATCAGGAAGTTTTACATAAAATGCAGGAATAGAAGAATTAAATGTTTTTTTAAATTCAATATTTGTTTTTAATTTCACAAAAGGCTTTTCGATACTTGCCAAAGCTTTTGCATCTCCTTCAAATGACATAAAATATTTAGCAATTGCCGCTAAATCTTTTGCTATAATAAAATCAGCATTTTCTAAATCTTTACTAACTTCAAAACTCCCATTCATAGTTTGAATAAAAATATTTTCATTTTTAAGTTTTTTAGCTAAATTTTCAAAAAATTCTTTTCTTTTATCTTTACTAATCCATTCACCTTTTGCTTCATAACCACATACTTCACAATGATGAAAAATATCAAAGAAGTGTTCATTTCTTTCATCTTTAACTTCTCTAAGGCATTTTGGACAAGGTGGAAGTGAAATTTTTGGAAAGTTTCTTACTAAATCATCTTTAAATTCTTCAACAACCTCAGCTCTTAAAGATTTTAAGAAAATTGACAAAGGTAGCTCTGCTGAAATTTTTTTTGAAAAATTCTCAATTTCCTCCTCACTTCCTTCTACATAAGCATATAAATTTTCTAAATCTCTACTCAGTCCAAGTTTAATATCTTTTGCATTTCTTATAAGAATTTTTTCTATAACACCGTTATTTGAATCTAATTTAAAAACAAATCTTAAAATCATCTATTTTCTCCTAATTCACAACCTTTTAATGATGCTTGCGGAACTCCTCTTTTATATGAAGTTCTTGCAATTTCTTGAATATCAACATTTGGATTTTTAATTTCACACTCAACACCAAGTTTTGAAAGTTCATTAATCAAAATTCTTTCCATTAATTTACTGGCTTTTTTTACTGGCTCAGTAATTGTAAATGTAGTATCTTCACCAATTACATAAGGAACGACTCCTATAATTTTCGTTTCAGGCAAATCTCCCATCATATGTATCATTTCAAGCGTTTGGAGCATTTCAACTTCATGAGCGCTTCCTTGCCAGCTTATACACTCAGGCACATCCAAAAAATCAAAAAAATAGACATCTCCTATTTTAGCATCATCAACATCCACAGTATCAAAAATAAACACTTTATCATATTCTACAATAATAGGAATTAAACGCTGAGCAAGTGTTCCACCGTCTATCAAATCAACCTGATGATTTTTAAATTCATATTTTTCATCAAGATAATTTATCAAATGAACACCTATACCCTCATCCCCAAATAATATATTCCCTATACCTAAAACTAATATTTTCATTAACAACCTTTACTATGGATAATATAAGTGAAAAGAGAAAAATTAAAGTATTTAACTTTTCTTTTTTCACTTATTCCCCAAAAAGGGGAAAAGATTAATGTTCTTCTCCTTCTTTTTCCCATTTCATTCCAGAGAAAATCGCATCCATTCCACCATTTTTACCAAATACTGCATTATATACAGCCATATAAATATGAATGAATACAACAATAATAATCAACCACATAAAAATGTGATGCCAAAGTCTTACATATGCAAGTCCACCGCAAATACTTTCAACCCATTTAGCAAATGGATATAATGCTCCACCTAATCCTTGATGATACACTTCTGCATATAAGGCAAGTCCTGTAATTATAATTCCATAAAAGAAAACATAAAGCATAGTATATGCCCAAAATTGTAATGGATTATATACACCTTTTGTATGAGGGTGTTTTGAAACCAACAAATAATATCCAATTTGTTGTAAAGCAACTTTAATATTAAATGCATCTAAAATTGATTTTCTCTCATATTTTGCTTCTGGAAAAAAGAAAAAATAAATTGTTTTATAAAGAACTGCTCCAATCATTGCAAAACCAAAAATAATATGCCACTCTCTAATATTTGCTTGTAAAAATCTTGTTGGAGTGGCAGAAGGAGTACCAAAAGTAATATAAGGATTTGCAATATAAAAACCAGTTGCTACAAGAGCGAAAATAGAAATAGCTCTTATCCAATGTTGCCATCTATACCCAGCGGAAAATTCAATTCCGCCAAGATAATTTCCTAATACTTTTAAAAATTTCATTTTTGCCTCCTTAGCAAGCACCATATAATGGGTCTACTCTAAATTCACCAAGTTTTTTACCTTTAACATCCATTACATGTACTGCACATGCAATACAAGGGTCATAGCTATGAATATTTCTAATAATTTCAAGCGGTTTTGTTGGGTCTTGAAGTTTCATACCAATTAAGTTTGCTTCATAAGCACCTTTTTTACCATTACCATCCATTGGTCCTGCATTCCAAGTTGATGGAACTACTGCTTGCCAGTTTTCAATTTTTCCATCTTTAATTCTACACCAGTGAGATAACATTCCTCTTGGAACATCACCAATATATCTTCCTTTATATTCTTTGTTTTTATCTATAACATATGGAGCTACTGTACTTTGGTCAACTTTTAAATTTTCTACGAGATTATTAAATGCTTCAATACCATAATCAGCAATTGTTTTTGTTTGAAGCATTCTTGCAGCAGTTCTTCCAAGTGTTGTGAATAGCGCTTCTGCTGGAAGTCCTGTTTGTGCTAAGAATTCATCAACAACTTTTCTTACTTTTTCATTTCCTTTTGCATAGTTAACAGCCATACATGCAAGAGGACCAACTTCCATAGGTGTTTTATCATATCTTGGAGATTTAATCCATGAATATTTACCTTCTGGATTAACAACTTTTGTAGGAACAACTTTACCTTCACCATTAATACTTTCACCATCAACATATCCAGTATAATCAGGAATAGTTTTACCATTATATGGTTGTAAGAATCCTGTATCTTTATACCAAGAGTGAGTAACATCTTCTTCAATTTTGCTCTCATCAATTTCATAGAATTTACCAAGATCAAAATCTTTAATATATCCACAAGCATCAAATAACCAAGAATTAGCACCTGTTTGCATTGTTTTATATGTAATGTAATTACCAAGATTATTTTTTTGAGTTACACTTGGTTCTTTGCCGTAAGCCTCAGCTGCCATTACAATATCAGCATAATAAGCTCTGTTTGTATAATCGGCAAGCTCTTTAAATTTAGTCATATATTCAGCAAGTCTTGCAGGATCTTGTAAATCCATAATACAAGTCACACCACCAACAGTTAAACTTTGTGGATGTGGGTTTTTACCACCAAAAATTGCCATCATTTGTGCTGCAATTCTTTGCATTTCAAGAGTTTTTAAATAATGGCTTAGAGCAATTAAGTTTTGCTCAGGTGTAAATCTCATTGTTGGATGTCCCCAATATCCATTTTTAAATGGTCCTAAATCTCCTCTTGCTGCAAATGCTTTTACTCTTTTTTGAACTTCTGCTAACTCATCAGCACCAGTTGCAATTGGTTCATATCCTTTTGGAACATATTTAAATGCCAAATCACTTGCTTTTTTAGGATCTGCTTTAAGTGCACTAATAATATCAACCCAGTCAAGCGCATGTAATTGATAAAAATGAACAATATGGTCATGATAAAATAGAGCCATATTTAATAATGTTCTAACAAGCTCAGCATTTAGAGGAGGTTTAATTCCTAATGCATTCTCTACTGCTACAATTCCAGCTCTATAATGTGAATATGTACATACCCCACAAATTCTTTGTGTCATGAAACCAGCATCTCTTGGATCTCTGCCTTTTAAAATAATTTCAATACCTCTAAAAAGTGTCGCACTTGAATAAGCATCTTTAATCACATTATTTTCATCAAGTACAACTTCTACTCTTAAATGTCCTTCAATTCTTGTAATCGGGTCTACTACTACTCTTTTAGCCATCTATTACTCCTTAGGATTTTTAATTGCACTAATTGCTGCGTGTGCTGCTATTGCTACACCTGCGATTGTTAAAATCGTAATTCCAACTTTATCAGCTGTCGCATCTGCACTAACTGATTCAAATTTGTGATTTGCAAGAGGCTCTTCATAAGGTGCCATTGAATCCCAAAAATCTGGTTCACTACATCCAATACATCCATGTCCTGCTTGTACCGGCCAAGATGTATGTTGGTTAAATCTCTCTCTTGAACAGTTGTTGAAAGTATATGGACCTTTACATCCTACTTTATATAAACAAAATCCATTCATTGCTTCTTGTGAACCAAACTCTTCTACAAATTCACCTGCATCAAAATGTCCTCTTCTTTCACATAAATCATGAATTCTAAGTCCATAAGCAAATTTTGGTCTATTGAAATTATCAACTGCTGGCAATTGACCAAAAAGAATTACATACATAATAGTTCCAACAATATTTCTATCACTTGGAGGGCATCCAGGAACGTTAATAACTTGTTTATTTACAACTTTATGCACACCTACTGCACCTGTTGGATTAGGGTACGCAGCCTGAATACCACCAAAAGAACTACATGTACCAACTGATATAATAGCCTTTGCATCTTTTGCGGTTCTTCTTACTTTTTCAAGTCCTGTTTCTGCTTCTGGACCTATTGTTAAAAAGTCTCCATTATCTTTTGTCGGTACTCCACCTTCTACGCATAGAATATATCTACCTTTAAATTTTTTAACTGCTTCTTCGAAGTTTTGTTCTGCTTGCCATCCAGCAGCCGCCATAATAGTGTCATGATATTCCAAATTGATATAATTAAAAATTAAATTATCAATTGTAGGAGCATCAGTTCTTAGTAAACTCTCACTACATCCGGTACATTCTGCCAAATGCAACCAAATAACAGGAAGTCTATCGCTGACTTCTGCTGCTTCTGCTACAACAGGAGCAAATGACGCTGGAAGTCCTAATGCTACTGCCATAGTACCTGACCATTTTAAAAAATCCCTTCTTGTAAAACCATTTTCTTCTAAAATTTCTGAAAGTGGTTTTGATGCGATACCTGGAAGTTTTCTAAGTTCCGCAATCCTTTGTTTTACTTTTTGTACATCTAACATTTCGTTCCCCTTAAATGAAGATTAATTCAATACAAACAAATTATACATAAATATATATTCATTTTCAAGATTAATTTTGATTTAATCTTTATTTTTTATTAATGACTCACACAAATAGCACAAATATCAAAACATTTAAATATAAAATCTGCATATTTCTCATCTTCATTAATAAGTGCAGCTTGTGCGGGTGAGAGATTTTGTTTATTACCATTTGCAAGATTAAATTGAGTAGGTACAATAATGTTATATTTCTTTATTTTTTCATTTTCAATTTCTATTTCGTGTATTAAACTTCCTCTTGGAGCCTCAATTGAAATTTTCCCTTTTCCATTTTTGTTTCTTGGTTTTATAAAATTTTTTTCGTTAATATCAATTTTATCAATCTCTTTTATTAAATATTCAAATATAAGATTCACTTCATATAACCTTGCAAAAATTCTGGTATAAACACTATCTTTATGTTCTTCATATATTTTATTAATCAAAGGATTTTTTAAATTTCTAGCAAGAGGACCCACTTCATAAAATTTATCATTATATAAAGCATTTTTATTAAAAGAAGAGGTTTTTTCTTCATTTACAAATTTTATTTCTCCATTTGCTCTAAAAAACAGATTATTCCCTAATACCAAAAATTTATTTAAACTTTTACCAATATTTTTGGGAATATCCTCAAAAAGTATCTCTAAATCTTTTGAATATCCTTCAATATTCATAATTTCCTGATATCTTTCAAACATTTTCAGTAAAAAATTTTTGATTTTTATAATTTCTAGATTTGTCAAATCACTTGTAATTCCTCCTGCTATCGCATATGAATTATGCGGAAACTGACCTGCAATTAGTGCTATAATCTTTGCTATATCTCTGCTAAATTCTAATGCTTTAAAATAATCAATATCTTTTATAGAAGGAAACAGCGTTAAATAAAACCATTTAATATGATTTTGAATAATTTCAAGACCTACGGTTATTTCCCTTAATATTTTTGCTTTTTTAGTAATTTTTATTTTTAATGCATTTTCAATCACCTCAGCAGTGGCAATCAGATGGGAATGTCCACATATCCCACAAACTCTTGGATTAATTACACTTGCATCATTATAATGTCTATTTTTTAAAAAATCTTCTATTCCTCTATATTGCCAAAACTCAATTTCTGCAAATTCTATTATATTTTGGTTTTTATGTAATTTTAAAGTAGCTTCACCTTCAATTTTTGTAATTATTTTTTTAGTTATCTTCATCTATCAGCTTTCTTTCAAGTCTTTCATTTCTTAAACTTTTCGCAACTCCTGATATTGTCAAATATGCTCGTTTACTTACCCCTATTGGAATTTCTGCTGGAATACCCATAAACTTTTCTGTCATAAAAAGATTTTTTTTAGGGAAATTTCTTTCAGTACATCCAAAACATGGAGTTCCGGCTCTTGGTTTTGAATTTACTTCATTCCATAATATTTTATTGCAGCTACTATGAGTAAAAGGTCCTTGACAGCCTTGTTCATAAAAAAGACAACCTTCTTTTTCTCCAAAATTCTTAGCATCAATTTTCCACTCGAAATATTCATTTCTTATACATCCCATATGAGAGGTATAGCTAAATATCTCTTTTGGTCTAAATTCATTATCTAATAACATTTTTTTATTTTCTATTAGCATTTCAATAGCATATGCAATCCATTCAGGATGAGGAGGGCAGCCGGGAACTGCAATAATTTTATCTTTAAATGGAAAAAATATCCCTTTTTTATTTTTATTAAATAATACTCCCTCTCCAAAAATACCACCATAAACAGCACATGTCCCAATTAACAATACCTTTTTTGATAATTTAATCATTTGAGTAATTAAATCTATAAGATCGAAATCCATTCTTAAAAAGTTCTCTTTTATCGCTCCTTCAATTACAAGCAAATCACATTTTTGAATTTTAAATTCATTTGTCGGAAATAAAGGATGATAAAGAAGTTTTATTTTTTGTAAAAGAGTTTTTATTTCTGGATAATTATAAAAAGAATGAGAGCATCCATAACAACTAACCCCATCAATCCATATAATTTTAGGCTTTGAGAGCATTGTAAATATTCTCACTTACAGGTTCAATATATTCATCTAAATCTTTACCTAAAATTCCTTCTCTAAATAAAAACGCAAGTCCTCCTATATATCCCATAAAAAGACCAAATGCAGCAAAAAAATCTTGATTTTTTAATTCTTTTCTTCTAACACCTTCTTCAAAAAATATCATTATTTCAGTTACAAACGCACTAACACAAAGCATCCCTTCGCAGCCATTATTAAATATCTCTTTATTTGATAAATAAACTCTCATAAAATAATCCACAAGCTCAGGTTCACTTTTTGCCATTTTAAAATAGAGTTCTACAATTTTTTTGATTTTTTCTTTACTTGGTATTTCAATTTCATTTATTTTTCTTATCTCCTCTCCAAATTTTTTAGAAGTATATATTAACAGTTCTTTCGCCAAAGACTCTTTTGAGGGGAAATAATTATACATATTTCCAACACTCATTCCCATTTCTTTTGCTATATCTGATATTGTCGTGTTGTAAAAACCTTGTTTTGCGAATAGATTAAGAGCGGTTTTCATTATTTCAAGTTTTTTCTCCTCTTTACTCATCTTTCTACCTTTTAAGAAAATATTTAAAGTATTATATTATAATTTCAAAAAAGGTTTAATATGCATGAATTTTCAATTGTTGATTCACTTCTTCATTTGGCAGAAGAACACGCTGCAAAACACAATGCAAAAAAAGTAACAAAACTAGAAATAAAAATAGGTGTATTAAGCGGAGTAGAACCAGAACTCTTAAAAACAGCCTTTGAAACTTTTAAAGAGGGAACAATTTGTGAGGATGCTGAATTTATTATGAATATTCAACCTGTAATTATTAAATGTAAAGAGTGTGGATTTGAAGGTAAACTGAATAAAGATGAATATCTTTGTCCAAAATGCAATAGTGGTAATTTAAAAATTATAGATGGAGAAGATATGTATTTAATGAGTTTGGAACTTGAAGAATAGCTCCTAACAAATTATAGGAGCTATTTTAATCTTATAAAGATTTCTATTTATATACAAATTTCCGCTAAATGGGTCATATTCCACATCTTCCGGCAAAAAACAGGTTTTTAAATCTTCAAAAACCAAATCTTCAAATCTAATTTTTTTATCAAAAAATTTTTCTATTACTACTTTTGTATTTGTTACTCTCACATCATTACCAAGAATATATTCAACCATTGCCTCAAACTCTTCAACCTCATCATACTCTTTTATTTTACCTTGCCAAGTATCTAAAAAATATTCAAGAGCTTCAATTCCTCTCATGTTCCCCTCCTTAACAATAATCAGCCAATAATCCTTCTTTTAACTGCTTATAAGTATCTTCTCCCACAAACTTTTTAACAATTTCAAGTCCGAAACATATCGCAGTTCCCGGACCTTTACTTGTCAATACATTTTTATCTTCAACTACTTTTGCATCGCTTACATAGCCCTCTTTTTTGATATTTTCTTCCCATCCCGGATACGCCGTATATTTATCTTTAAGTACACCGGCAGTTTTTAAAGCATAAGGAGCTGCACAGATAGCACCAACATATTTTCCTTTACTGTCCATCTCTTTAAGAAGTTTTTGAACATATTCATCATTTGCAAGATTTACAGCTCCCGGAAGACCCCCTGGCAATACTACCAAATCAAGCTCATCTGCATTTACAAGCTCTATTTTTGTATCTGGAATCACTCTTATATTGTGAGCTCCATAAATTACATCTCCCCCAACACCTGCTACAATTACATCAAGCCCGCCTCTTCTCATTACATCAATCAAGCTCATAGCTTCAATTTCTTCAAATCCATTTGCCAAAGGAACACATACTTTTGCCATTTCACCCTCCTTTTTTTATATATTATATCACATTTTCAATTTTGACTCTTAAAAACGGATACTCTTTTACATCTTTTAAAATAACTCCAAAAGTACCCTTTAATTCAGGAAGTTTTTTAATGTTTTTTATCTCTCCATCAACTTTTACAGTTAATGATTTTATTTTATTGGCTATTACAAACTGATGAGAACATAAAAGCTCGTCTTCTTTTACTACATTAAAATCCTCACATGCATAAACAACGCTTCCATCAAAACTTGGAAGCTCCTCAATATCTTCTAAATGATATTCATAACTTTTTTTAGTTTCTAAAATCTCTTCTAAAATAGGATCACTTGGCTCAAACCATTTAGGAAGCTTAATTCCTTCAATTTCAAAATTTCCGTAATCTCTTAAAAGAGCCAAAAATCTTTTAATGTTTTCAACTCTTGGATGAAGATGAATATCTCTTCCTATAATTAATTTGCCATCCTCTAACTTTTCCAAATCAAACTCATCAAAATTACTCTCACTAAACAGATATCCATCATCCATTTCATCAAAATATTCTCTTACAATATCAGGAACTTTTTCATAAGTAAAATGCTTCGCTATCAAAGCAATCACAGCTTCTTCTGCCATAGGTTCATAAGTAATTGAATCTTTATATTTTACAGGATGTAAAAATATATCGGCTTTTATATTTTTTAAGGGTAAATTTCCTATTGATATAACCATTTTATCTCCTAAATAGATTTTGAAAATACCTTTTGATTTGCCATTTTTTTAAAATATTCATCAAAAGGCAGAACAATATTTCTTATAAGCAGACTTCCCGTTTTATTCACTTTTATTTTATCATCACTTATTTCCACGAGATTTTCATCCACGAATTCTTGAAGTTCTTCAAGCTCGTTTTTAAATTTTTCTTTAAAATCAATACTAAATTTGTTTTCAAATCTTTTAATATCAAAACTGAAATTTGCCATCATTTCCATAATTATATATTTTCTGATTTTATCCTCTTCATTTAAAATCACTCCTCTAAATATAGGGAGTTTACCCTCATCAATCGCTCTTTCATAATTTTTCAAATCTTTATAATTTTGAAAATATGCATCATCTGTTTCACTTATGGAAGTGAGACCAATTCCTATCAAATCAGCTCCACCTTTTGTCGTATATCCTTGAAAATTTCTATGAAGCTCACCTTTTTCAATAGCCTTAAAAAGTTCATCATCAGGCTTTGCAAAATGATCCATTCCAACCATTTTATATCCGTTATTTTCAAAAAAATCTATTACATATTTGAAAATTTTAAGTTTTTCTTCCGGTGAAGGAAGAGTTGTTTCATCTATTTTTCTCATCCCTTTTTTCATCCAAGGAACATGAGCATAATTAAAGACAGCAACTCTATCAGGGTCTAATTCTTTCACAAGATTTAAGGTATTTTTAAATGTATCAAGAGTTTGAAAAGGAAGACCATAAATCAAATCAATATTAATAGAATCAATCCCGGATTTTCTTGCAATATCAACAGCCTCTTTTGTCAAATCAAAAGGCTGAATTCTATTGACTGCTTTTTGTGTTTCATCATTAAAATCCTGAACCCCAAAACTTATTCTATTAACCCCATATTTTCTCATTACATCCATATGTTCTTTACTAAAAAACCTAGGATCAATTTCAACACTTATTTCAGCATCATTTTCAAAATTTTTAAAATGTGAATAAATCAGCGAATAAATCTCTTCAAGTTCATCAGGTGTAAAAAATGTAGGTGTCCCACCACCAAAATGAAGTTGGCGTACAATTCTATTGGTATTAAGATATTTTGAGAGTATATCAAGCTCTTTTTTCAAATAATCAATATACTTTTTCCTTTTATCAGCTTTGCTGGTATATACAACATTACATCCACAAAAATAACATGCACTCTTACAAAAAGGAAGATGAAAATAAAGGCTTATGGGTTTGTCTCCTTTTAAAAAAGGAATAATATCATCTGGTGTTAAATCTTTAAACTCCACAGCTGTGGGATATGAAGTGTATCTTGGTGCATGTCTTGAAAATTTACTTAATTTTTTAAAATCTATTCCACTCATTTTTCTATCCTATCTAAATTCTCTTGCAAATTCCCTGCCCGCATTTTCCCATTCATCAAAAGAAATAAGCATCTCTTTTTTAATCATTTTTTCATCTTTAAGAAGTACCGCTTTAATTTTTATAGAATCATCAACCATTATTTTTGCATTTACTCCCACAGGAGCATGGCATCCAAGATTGAGCTCATCGACAAAATCTCTCTCAATTGTAACTTCAACTTTTGTTCTTAAATCGTTAAGAGGTTTAACGGCATTTATTATCTCTTCATCATTTATTGTTTCAATTCCAAGAGCTCCTTGTCCCATTGCAGGTACTATAATATCTGTATCCAAAACTTCATAATATTTTACTTCTTTTAACATATTGAGTCTTTTAATTCCTGCATAAGCTAAAATAATTGCATCATATCTGCCTTCTTTTAATTTTCTGATCCTTGTATCCACATTTCCTCTAAGATCTGTAATAACTAAATCTTCCCTAAATGCTTTAAGCTGCATAGCTCTTCTAATTGAACTGGTACCAACTACTGCATTATGTGGAAGTTCAGCCAATGTTTCAAAAGCCTCAGATAAAAAAATATCTTCAACTGCTTCTCTTTTTGGAATTGCTGCCAATGTGAAATGTTCTTTGTCATAAACAGTCGGAAAATCTTTAAGTGAATGCACGGCAATTTGAGCTTCACCGTTTAAAAGTGCCTCTTCCACTTCTTTTATAAAAAGCCCTTTCCCACCTATTTGGGCAAGAGGTTTATCAAGAATTTTATCACCAGTTGTTGTTACAATTCTAAGCTCTACTTCATGTCCAAGATTTTCAAGTCTTTTTTTTACCCATTCAGCCTGCCACAATGCAAGTTTGCTGCCTCTTGTCGCAATTGTCAGTTTCATTATTATCCTTTTTTTAATTTAATTATATCAAAGTGTCATAAAAGTTTTGCCGCATCTTTACTGTGATAGCTGATAATCATATCAGCCCCCGCTCTTTTAAATGAAGTAAGAATTTCCATCATTAAACTCTCATAGTTCATCCAGCCGTTCATACTTGCCGCTTTTACCATTGAATATTCTCCGCTTACATTATAAACACAAAGAGGTTTTAGTGTATTTTCTTTTATCTCTTTTATTACATCCATAAATGCAAGTGCCGGTTTTACCATAAGTATATCCGCACCCTCAGCTTCATCTATCAGACTTTCTAAAAGAGCTTCTCTTTCGTTTGCCACATCCATCTGATATGTTTTTCTGTCTTTTGGGAGATATTCATTTGCAACAGGTGCACTCTCAGCCGCATCTCTAAACGGTCCGTAAAATGCAGAAGCAAACTTTGTAGAATAACTCATAATAGGAATATGACTAAATCCCTCATTATCAAGAGCGTCTCTTAAAGTTTCAATAATATTATCCATCATACCGCTTGGTGCTATCATATCAGCCCCGGCCTTAGCATGAATTAAAGCCTGTTTTGCACTTATTTCAAGTGTTGCTTCATTATCCACCGTTTTTAGTTTGGGATTTATAATACCGCAGTGTCCGTGGTCTGTAAATTCGCAAAAACAAAGGTCTGTAATAATTGCTATTTTATCCCCAAAAGCTTCTTTTGCCGCTCTTACGCTTCTTGCAATCAAACCTTCTTCACTTAAAGCATCGCTTCCGCATGAATCTTTAAGTTTTGGAATACCAAAAAGTATTACAGCTCTAATACCCAAATCTATACATTCGGCGATTTCATCCAAAAACTCTTTTTCTCCAAACTGATAAACTCCGGGCATAGATTTAATTTCATTTTTACCTTTTAATCCTTCTTTTATAAAAACTGGCATAATTAAATCATTTTTTGTTACATAATTTTCTCTTATTAAATCTCTTATATTGCTATTAAGTCTTAATCTTCTAAGATTCATTTTATCTCCTTGTAATTTCCTTACACAAATCTACAAAATATTTTGCATTCTCTACCGGTACATCGGGTAAAATTCCATGTCCTAAATTAAATATATGCCTATGCCCTTTCATAATTTTTGCAATTTTTTCCACTGCTTCTTTTGTAGCTTCTTTATTATAAAGTCTTGTTGGATCCATATTTCCTTGAAGCGTATAATTGTCTTTGAAAATTTTTAAAGCATATTCAATAGGTGTATTCCAGTCAACTCCCAAAACATCAAATTCTCCATCCATTCCATCCATATAAAGCCCTACACCTTTTGAAAATAATATAATAGGAACACTGCTATATTTTTCTTTTATATCTTTTGCAATTTTTCTCATATAATCCCAAGAAAATTCAAAAAATTTATCTCTTTCAAGCGCACCTCCCCAGCTGTCAAACACCATAACAGCATCAGCACCTGATTCTATCTGTTTAAGAAGATATTTTGTAGTCTGCTCAGTTACTTTTTCAAGAAGTTTATGTAGAGTTTCGGAATCTGCATAAACCATTTTTTTGATTTTTGCATACTGTTTAGAACCTCTGCCTTCTACCATATAAGTAGAAACCGTCCAAGGAGAGCCGCAAAATCCTATTAATGCTTTTTCTGGTGGTAACTCTTTTTTTATTTGTTTTATCCCTTCATATACATATGAAATTTTATTATATGCATCATTGTCCAGTGAAACAATATCTTCAATTTTTGAAATTTTTTTATCAAAAATCGGCCCAATCCCTTTTTCAAATCTCAAAGGAAGACCCATTTCCATAGGTAAATTTAGTATATCGCTAAAAAGTATTGCCGCATCAACATCTAATCTTCTTATAGGTTGAAGTGTAATTTCAGCTACAATTTCAGGATTACGCGTCATATCAAGAAAATTACCAATCTTTTTTCTTATTTCCATATATTCAGGAAGATATCTTCCAGCTTGTCTCATCATCCATACAGGAGTATAAGGTGTCTCTTTTCCAAAACATGCATCAATAAAAATCTTTCTCATTTTTTATCCTTTTTATATTCTTCCATATTTACCACTTCTAAAATTCCTATCTTTTGTTTACAATGTCTTGATTCCTTTTTCCCTCTATCCTACTTCCTACTTAAATATTCCCTTTTCCATATGATATTCACATTTATTCATATCCATTTTAAGTGAATTTTCTCCAAAAAGCCTTTTTATTACTGAAACAAAT
Source organism: Nautiliaceae bacterium (assembly GCA_027083695.1). Taxonomy (GTDB): domain Bacteria; phylum Campylobacterota; class Campylobacteria; order Campylobacterales; family Nautiliaceae; genus JALTBU01. The sequence goes on from JALWNI010000103.1 coordinate 26,738, forward strand.
ATATCAACTTCTGCACTATCAGCCATTTTTCTAAGTGTCATATTTGGATGATGTAAAAATCTTTTAAATGCATTATGAAGTATTTTTTCTACTTCTTCTTCAAGTTCTGCTGGAATATAATGTTTTTTTACAGCATTTTTTAGAGCTCTTTTAGAACATTCATGAGCTTTATCCTGCAAAAATTTAATAACAGGTTCAATTGAAACAGCTTGAAGATATTTTTCAAATTCTTTTACGCATTTTTTTATAACTTCATTTGCAGTTTCTACCTCTTTTTTTCTTTTTTTTAAATTCTTTTCACTAATTTCTTTTAAATCATCTACTTTTATAACTTTTATATCAGAACATTCTATATCTTCAATATCATTTGGTATCGCCAAATCAAACCATAATCTCTTAAAACTTTTTGGTTTAATATGTTCATTTTTTATAACATAACTTGGTGCTGAGGTGGCAGAGAAAAGAAGTCTGTAATTATTAATAAGTTTTGGAAGAGATTCGAGTGAGTGTATATCAATATTTACTTCATCTCCTAGCTCTTCTTTGAGTGCAAATGCATTTTCAACCGTTCTATTTACAAGAATTATATTTACACCTTCTTTTATTAAATTTTTACAAACAATTCTTGCTGTATCACCTACACCTATCACTACTGCACTGTAACCACTTAAATCTTCAAGTTCTTCTTTTGCACTTCTTACAGCAATACTTGCAACACTTACGGGTTCACTTGAAATTTGAGTTTGATTTCTTATCTTCTTAGCGCATTTAAAAGAAAAATGAATAAGTCTTGTTAAATCCTGAGAAATAAAATGCTTTTCATACGCTTCTACAAAAGCATCTTTAAGCTGTCCTGTAATTTGTGTTTCGCCAACAACCATAGAATCAAGAGAAGCTGCTACTTTAAAAATATGCTCAATGGCAGTCGAATTTTCATAAATTTCAGCTTTTAAAAACTCCTCAGGAGTTATAACTTTGTAAAAAACCTTATCATATAATTCATTTAAATCTCTTTTTGTATCAAAAATAACTTCAATTCTATTACATGTTTGAAGATACATAACTTCTTTAAATTCTTCAAAATCTTCCAGTGTAAGTTTTGAAAGTTTACTTCTGAGAGTAACATCAGAATTTCTGTAATTAAAACTTATTACAAAATACATATTTATACCTTTTTAATAAACTCCGTTTTTATATAAATATTTTTTGAAAGAATATGTCCCGGAGTATCTCCAAGACGGATATTTTTAAATACCTCGCCTCGTTTAATCGTACTTCCGCCTTTTACATTTAAATCTTTTATTACCATTACATTATCACCGTTTTTTAAAATATTTCCATAAGCGTCTTTTTTTATTTCAATTTCTGTATTCGCCCATGCTTCTTCATCTGGTTCGAGATACATCATATCAAGTAAATCGCTCCTTCCAAGTTGTTTTAAAAGTCTATATGTTAAAACCTTTACAGCACTTTTTTCACTCCACATCGAATCATTCAAACACTGAAAATGATTTTCATCTAAATTAGTACTTTCAATTTGATTTTTACATTTTTCACACAAATTTACATATTCATCTTTTGGTTCAACTTTAAAAGAAGTCACATTATTCTCACTTCCACACAATTCACATATCATTTATTCTCCTTAAATTCTGGATGATAATCATTATTTTCATTATTTTCACTAAATTCAATAGGTTTACTAACTTTATGCATAATTCCCATAATCAATGTTACCAATGCTACTACAAACCAAGCTCCCATTCCTGCAAACAATACTCCAACCCACCAATAACCGTTTGCAACTCCTTGACCATAACTATGAAGACCTTGTGCTATATAAAAATTGACCCCAAAATATGTCATTAAAATGAAAAAGAAACTTAAAAATGAAAGAAGTGAAAAAATAAATTCTCCTCTCATTTTAGGAATCATTTTTGAGTGAATTACAAGAGCATAAACAACCATACTAATTAAACTCCAAGTCTCTTTTGGGTCCCAAGACCAGTATCTTCCCCAACTTTCATTAGCCCAAACACCTCCTAAGAAAGTACCAATACTTAGTAATGCCAAACCAATATATAAAGCAATATAAATAATATTATTTAACTGTTTAATTTGTAAATCCAAATCCCTTTTCATGTATTTTTTAATTGCAAACAATATCATATTTAGCAATCCCAGCATACTACCAACAGCTAAAAACCCATAACTTGACGTAATAACTGCAACATGCACTAAAAGCCAATATGATTTTAATACAGGTACAAGATTTGTTATTTGAGGATTTATGTTATTAAGATGTGCAACCATCATAAACATACCTGCAACAAAAAAGCCTGCACCAAACGCAAGCATTGAACGCCTGAAAAAGATTAATGAAGCAAAAGCAGCACCCCATGCAATAAATATAATTGATTCATAAGCATCTGACCAAGGAGCATGTCCTGCAACATACCATCTTAATAACATATTACCAGTATGAAGTAAGAATGCAATCCATCCAAGTGCAACTACTATTATTTCTATTTTTTTAAATTTTTTAAGTTTTAAAATTTCAATAAACCCTAAAATTATTGCAATTAATCCAAGAGTCGAATATATGCCTATTAATTTTGGAAAAATTTGTAGTCTATTATAAGTAATTTCCCATTTAATTCTACTAGGACTTGGTAAAATTTTTCCACTATATGATTTTTGAAGCTCATAAATTTTAAGTCTTGCATTTTTAACTTCTTGTGTATTGTAAGTTTTTACACCATAAACTAAATTCTTAAATAAATTGAAATAAAAATTAGCATCCATAGGGCTCATAAGTCTCATTTTAACAGCTTGTTCAAGTTCAGGCAAGGAAAACCATTTATAATTCATTTTTGCAGAATTTGGTGTTGGAAAGAGATGAAAAATAGATGCTGTATAAACAGTAAAGGCTACATAAACCCTTTCATTTATTTTTAAATATTCTCTTTGCAAAACATTTCTATCTTTATCAGGTGTTCTTAATGCTTCATCAACTTGTTTTTGAAATATAAAGTTACCTTTTGAATCAAAAAAAGCATTATAAGGCGCATATTTTCCTTTTATGTTTAATAATTTACGAATTTTAGGGTGACCAACATAAATTAAAGGAAGTTTTTGAAATTCTGATGGATACGCAACCATTCCGGCAACAATTTGATTATAGTTCATTCCTAAAATATGTGATTTAAAAGTCATTTTGTGAACAATATCTAAATCAAGTGTATCCATTGGTTCAATTCTACCTCTTTGTTGAACTAGTGTTAAAGCCCACTGATTTGAAGGTTGAAGTGATTTTTTTATATATTCTTGTAAATTAAATGCTTGGAGATTATGTGACGACATTAAAAACAATGCAATACCAAAAAGCCCACTTTTTTTAAGTTTTTTTACAGTAAGCATAAATCTTGATTTTCTATAAATCATACTCCAAATAAATCCGATAGCCAACAAAAGATAACCAAGATAAGTTACATACATACCCGGGTCATGATTTACAGAAAGAATACTTCCTTTTCCATCCATATCAAAACTGGCCTGATAAAATCTATAACCTCTATAAACCAAAATATGATTCATATAAATATGATATTTAAAAGTCTTATGGTGTGCTTTGTCAATAATAGTAATATAACTATCATAACTACTAGGTTGCATACTTCCTGGATATTTATGAATAACAAATTTATCAAGTCTTACGGTAAATCCAAGTTTCTTAGGATAAACATCAGCAGGATTTGCCCTACTTTTTTCTACCATTATATAATTTTTACTTTCTCCAATTCTTAAATGCAGCTGTCCTTCATAACCAAAATATCTAGTAATAGCAGCACCGATTAATATTACAATTATTGATAAATGTAATAAAAAAACAGGAGGTTTTTTGTAAGTTTTAAATCTAAACATAACTCCTATTAAATTAATACCCAAAAGCCATAAAATAATTTCAAACCATTTTGTAGCATAAACATATTTCCAAGCATCATTTAAATTAAAAGTATGTATTACACCCATTGAATCCACATAAAAACCAAGAGTTGCCCATGCCATAGCAGCAATAAAAATCAAAGATAAAACAACTGCCATTTCAAGTGAAAAGAAAAAATTATATATTTTTTTTAATGGTGAATTATTCATATATCTATCCTTTATAACTTTGTGCTATTTCTTTTAAACCTTTTAAGAAAACTTGTGGAGGTCTAGCACCGATTATGACACGATAAAGCTCACCATTAGGTTTAATGAATAAAATTGTAGGGGTAGAGCCTGTAAAATAACTTTGTACTTCTACCGGAATATTGTCTTTATCCGCAAGATAAAATACAGGTACAAAATTAGAATTAATGTAATTTGCAACTTCATTATCAGTATACACTTTTGAAGCTAAATATCTACAAGGAGGACAATGAGATAAAGATATATCAACCATAATTAATTTATGCTCTTTTTGAGCAATCATTTTTGCTGTATTATAACTAATAGCCCAATTAACTTTACCACTCCAATCAAATGCAAAAGCAAACAAAACACCTACTACTAACAATAATAATTTCTTCATATTTCTCCTTTTTAGGAGTATTTTAACATAAATATCATATTAATGTAACATTAATGAAAGAAAAAAAAGGAGAAATTATTCAGATAAAGCTTCTAACAGATTAGGATGAGCAAAGTGAGTCATAATTCTATCATTATGGCATTTTACACAACTAACATTTTTACCTTCACTTTTTGGTTTCCAATAATATTCTTCATGTATTTTTTTAATATTTTCACTCAATCCAACAGCTTTTTCAGGATTTTTAATACCTTGATGACATTTTAAACATCCACTGTCATAAACATAATTTTGCATTTCATTGAAATTCTCTTTAAAATTAACCATTTTTATAAGTCCGACATGCGCTAAGAAATCTCTTGTACCGCTAATTCCTTTTGCAACTAAATATCCCGCTATTGAGTTATGAGGTAAATGACAATCTGTACATTCACTAGCTGCAAACCCTTGTGGATTATTACCTCCGTGAACACTAAACGCAAATGTTTCACCCATTGGTTTCATTTCATGACAACTCATACAAAATTCAGGTTTTCCTGTTTCTTCTACTGCCACAGCAGCAATGTACGCTATTCCTAAGCCAATAATAGCCCCACAAATCAAAGAGCCAATAATAATTTTTTTATTTGCCATAACACTTTACCTTTTTTTGATTTGATTATATGTAAAGTTTGTGCTTAAAAAGTGCTTTTTTTATTTAAATCTATAACAAAAATCGCACCTTTGTCAGAATTATATGCAAAAAGTTCTCCATTAAAATGTTGATTTATAATAACTTTACTCATATAAAGGCCTATTCCTGTACCTTGCGATTGAAATTTGGTAGTAAAATATGGTTCAAAGATTTTATCTTTTATCTCTTCTGGGACACCTCCCGCGTTATCCTCAATTTCTATTTTTTTCCCTCTTATTCGAATCCAAATTTTTCTATTTTTAATATCTCTTTCTTTAAGAACATCTATTGCATTATTTATTATATTTAATATAACTTGCGAAAACTCACTTCTATAACCCAAAATTGATTCTGTTTTTATAAATTCGACTTCTACATTTACTTTATTTTGTTTCAATCTTCCTTCTATTAATTTTAAAGCATCTTCAATAATTTCTCTTGGACAAAACTCAACTTTTTTAGTGTCTTTTTTAAAAAAATTAGTAAAATCATCAATAGTTTGTGACATATAATTTATTTGTGCATAAGCTTGATTTTTAAATTTTTCAATAAAATCTGGTGTTAATTTATTTTTACTGACAGCCAATTCAAAATTTTGAATTAATAATGAAAGTCTAGTTAAAGGATGTCTCCATTGATGTGCTATATTACCAAGCATTTCACCAAGAGCCGCTAATTTACTTTGAGCTATAAGCAATTGTTCTTTTTCTTGTCTTTTTTCAATCTCTTGTTTTACTCTTTTATCCAGTTCCTGATAAAATGAATATAACGGTTTTGAGAAAAACATTCCAAGAGGAATAGCAAAAAATATAGAAATTATTATCATAATAAGTGTTAAAGTTTTTGATATTTCATTTGTTTTATTAATCAAATTTTTATTTTGTATAAAAACCATTTTCATTTTTTTATTTAATTTTTTAACATATATTCCATCTGTAACAAAACCTTCATCAGTTTTTAATATTTTCTTATTTAAAAAATAATTAAAAACATCATTTAAATTTTTCTCTTTATATATATCCGAAAAAAGAATATTTCCAAATTTATCTATAACTAAAAAATGATAAAAATTATTATTTTTAAAAAGTCCTCTAATTAGAGCTTTTACTTCAATAAAACCTGGGTATTTTTCTATTTTAACAGGCGAAAAAGCAATAAATTCAATACCATTATTTTTAAATCTTTCTTTAAAAAAGATATTTTTGTCACTTTTTAAATTTTCAACTTTTAAAGGTTTCCCATAATTGTTACAATAAATAGTATTAGCAAATTTTTTACAGGATATTATATCTTTACCATAATTATTGAAATAATCAATCTGTTTTAAATCATTATTTGCATATAACATTGTTTTAAAAACCGACTTCAAAATTTCATCATTAGGTGTAAAAGTAGAATTAAAAATATCGTTTTTAGCAAGAGCAAGTGTAGTATTTTTAATAGTATTTTCTTTTGCTTTATAATTTAAATAAATATTTTCTGCCAAAATTCTGATTTTATCTTCAAATTCTTGTGTTGTTAATCGAGTAAACATATATATAGAAGTGTAAGTTGTTATAACAATAATTACAAATGCAAATATTACAAAAGCAAAGGTTAAATCAAATTTAAAATCACTTGAATTTTTCAATTTTATATCCAATGCCTCTTATATTTTTAATAAAATTTTCTTTTAATTTACTTCTTAATTTTTTTACTTGTGTTCTAATTGTATTATTACATATATCTTTTCCATCCCAAACATAATCTCTAAGTCTTTCAAGCTCTACAACTTGACCAATATTTTTAATAAGCATTTCAAGAAAATATTTTTCATTTTGCGTTAAATCAACTTCTTCATTTTTATAAAAAAGTTTAAGTTTATCCAAATCAAATTTATAATTTTCAGTAATTTTTATTTCATTGGTATTTTTAAACACTAGTCTTTTTATTCTAAGTTCTAATTCTTTAAGTTCAAAAGGTTTTTTAATATAATCTGCTGCTCCAATATCAAAAGCTTGCTCTATATGATTTATATCCGAATAAGCAGTAATAAAAATAACAGGAACATCTTTTGCATAATTTTTAAGTTCTTCATAAAGTTCATAACCGTTCATTTCAGGCATATTTATATCCAGTAAAAAAATATCATAATGATCGGGATATACTTCTTCTAATGCTTTTAATGGTGAAGAGTAATAATCTACCCTATTATCTTGTAATTCTAAATAATTTTTTATTGATTCTCCGATAAACTCATCATCTTCTATTAATAAAATTCTCATTTAATTACCTTTATATTTGGATGAAATGCTTTTGTGGATAAAATAATATTATCACCTATTTTTATCTCCTTCGCTTCTGTTTGAGACAACACACACTCTACAATATTATTACCAATACTTATAACTGCTATATCAATAATATCTGCCTTAATTATATCAATAATTTTTCCTTTAACAGTAAATTTTTCACTTGTTTTTGAATTAATCAAAAGTTTTTTTGCATTTCCATATTTTATTATTTTTCCATGTTTTAATTCTACTAAATTATCTGCAAGTTTATAAACTTCACTTGATGAATGACTAACCATTATCGTCGTCAAATTAAATTCTTTATGAAAATAAAATAATTTCTCTTGCAAATCTTCTCTTCTTTTTTCATCTAATGCGGAAAAAGGTTCATCCAAAAGTAATAATTTAGGCTTTCTCATTAAAGCTCTGGCAATTGCCACTCTTTGTTTTTGTCCTCCGCTCAAAGTATTGGGATATCTATCTTTTAAATTTGCAATTCCGCTTATTTTTAATAAATATAATGCTAATTTTTTATCATTTTTTACATATAAAAGATTATCTATTACCTTCATATTTGGAAAAAGAGCAAAATCTTGAAAAACGAATCCTATTCCTCTTTTTTGAGGTGGCAAAAATTTATTTTTATCCTGCCATATTTCATTATCAACAATGATTTTGCCATTACTCTTTTCAAGCCCAGCCAATATTCTTAAAAGAGTTGTCTTTCCACTTCCGCTTTCACCTGTAAGTGCTAAAAATTCACCTTTCTTTATATTAATGGAAACATTTAATTCCATATTTTGAACAATGCCTTTTAATTTTTTTCTTACATCAATAAATATCATATTTTCTTCTTTGATTATGATTTATAAAATATACAACAAACAATACTACAAAACTTATCAAAAGTAAAATAGCACTATAAATATGCGCTGAATGATAATCTAAATTCTCGACATAATCATAAATAGCAACACTAGCGACTTCTGTTTTTCCCGGTATTGATCCTCCAACCATCAAAACTACTCCAAATTCCCCTATTGTATGAGCAAAAGTTATTACAATTGCAGTAAGCAAAGAAGGTTTTATATTTGGAATAATAACTTTAAAAAGAGTAATTATTTTATTTTTTCCGCTTAAATAAGAAGCTTCTATTATATTTTTATTCAAAGATTCAAAACCGCTTTGAATAGGTTGAATCATAAAAGGAAAAGAATATATCGCACTCGCAACAACAAGTCCATAAAAAGAAAAAACCAGCTTAATATTAAAAATCTTATAAACTAATCCTCCCAAAAAAGAATCAGGAGATAAAAAAACTAATAAATAAAATCCCAATACGGAAGGAGGCAATACAATTGGCAAAGCAGTTATTGTTTCCAAGAAAGGCTTAAATTTTGATTTAGTACTTGATAAATACCATGCATAAGGAATACCTATAAAAAGTAAAATTAAAGTTACAATAAATGCAAGTTTAAATGACAAAATAAAAGGCGTAAAATCAATCATCCAACACCTCAACAACAGAAATATCAGTAGATTTAAAATATAAATAAGCTTCATCTTTAAAATTAATATACTCTTTTAGCATTAAAACTTCAAAATCATATTCAAAAAATTTACATTTTATTCTTGCTAAAATTTCACCAAAATTTATTTCTTCTATTTTCACTTTTAATCTATTTTCATAATTATATTTATCTTTATTTAAAAATAATTTAGTCGGTTTTATATACAATTTTGCTTTTTTATTTTTTTTTAAATTTAAATTTAGTTGCAATATTAAAACATTTATTCTTTGATTATTGCATTTAAAATGTAAAAGATTCAAATTTTCTACTGATATTATATTTTCTAAAACAGCTATAATATAATTCATATTATTGGTATCCAAACTTTTTAAAAATCTGTTTAGCTTGTTTGCTTAACAAAAAATCATAAAATTTTTTTGCTGCTTTTCTTTTGGTTATTAATAATTCAGCCTGATTAATTGGTTTATACAGTTTTGGATTAATATCTTTATAATAAAATTTTCCCATATTTTTAATATTTTTTGAAAATATAAGCGATTTACTAATAATCCCTACATCTGCACCATTTTTTACATATGATAATACTGCTGCTATTGTTTCTGCATAAACCAATTTATTTTTAATTTTATTATAAATTCCGGCATTTTTAAACACTTCAACTGCTGCTTTACCATAAGGGGTTGTTTTTGGTTTAGAAATGGCAATTGTTTTATATTTGACAATATTTTTTAGTGATAAATTTTTATATTTAGTAGAAAAAAGACCTATTCTTCCTTTTGTATAAACCTTAGGCGGTAAAATGCCAATATCTTTTGAATAAAGAAATTTCGGATATTTCATATTAGCAGACAAAAAAACATCATAAGGAGCACCTCTTAAAATCTGTGCCGTAAGCTTTCCACTGCTTGATGTAATAAATTTTACTTTAACATTAGGATATTTTTTATTAAAGGCTTTGATAATTTTAGGCATTACATAAGTAAGATTAGCAGAAGCAGCAACATATATCTGAGAAGCAAACGTTAAAACACCACATATTAAAAAAAACAATTTTTTCATATCTATCCTCCATAAAGGCTTCCCGAGCGGAAAAAAAACCTTTATGGAGGTGGGTTTCTTTCCAACTCGGGAGGCTTAATTTTTTCAAATTAAACCCTATCGGCTATATTTCCATAGTAAAAACCTTAGGAAATATAGCTCGAAACCCTTTTTTTTGAATTGTATATCAAATCTATTTTAATGTCAATTAAAAAAGTTTCATTTTTTATCATAAAGTGCCATAAAAGTGCTTTTTTTCTTAATTTTTGCTGAAAAAACAGTAAAAAGGTTGTAAAAGAGTTATTATAATAATGTTAAAATCCTAAAAGGAGTGAAATATGTCAATGAATAGAAGAGATTTTTTAAAAACAACAGCAGCTGTTGCAGCAGCAAGTGCAGCTGGGATAGCAATTCCAGAAGACGCAAAAGCAGCAGCAGATAATACCCAAGCAGATTGGCATTGGGATAAAGCTGTATGTAGATTTTGTGGTACCGGATGTGGTATTATGATTGCTACAAAAGGAAATAAATGTGTAGCTGTTAAAGGTGACCCTCTAAATCCAGTAAATAGAGGGATTAACTGTATAAAAGGTTATTTTAACGCAAAAATTATGTATGGAGCTGATAGATTAACACAACCTCTTTTAAGACTAAATGAAAATGGAGAATTTGATAAAAATGCTCCATTTAGACCAGTTAGCTGGAAAAGAGCATTTGATGAAATGGAAAGACAATTTAAAAAATATTACAATAAATATGGACCAACATCAGTTGGTATCTTTGGTTCAGGTCAATATACAATTGAAGAAGGTTATGTTGCACTTAAATTAGTAAAAGCAGGATGGAGAAGTAATAATATCGACCCAAATGCTAGACACTGTATGGCAAGTGCGGTTGTTGGATTTTATCAAACTTTTGGTATTGATGAACCAGCTGGATGTTATGATGATATTGAAATTACTGATACTGTTATTACTTGGGGTGCTAATATGGCCGAAATGCATCCAATTCTTTGGTCAAGAGTATCTGATGCAAAACTAAACAACCCAGATAAATATTATGTAGTTAACCTCTCAACTTACAGAAACAGATGTTCAAACCTTGCTGATATGGAAATTATTTTCAGACCAAATACTGACCTTGCGATTATGAACTACATTGCAAGAGAAATTCTTCATAGAGGTGCAGTAAACTGGAATTTCGTTAAAAAATACACAGTATTCGCAACAGGTTTTCCTGATATCGGATATGGTATGAGAAATCCAAACTCACCATATGTAACTCCAAAAGAAAAAGATACAGTAGAAAAACAAGCTAGAAAAGTTATAACAGAAGAAGAAGCTATCGCACTTAGTCCAATTGGTAAATGGAAAGCTGGCGATATTATGTACATGAAACATGCGAAAGGAAAAGGCCCATTTAAACATTGGGAAATTACATTTGAAGAATTCAAAAAAGGTGTTGAGCCATATACACTTGATTATGTCGCAAAAGTAGCAAAAGGTGATAAAGACGAATCACTTGAAAGTTTCAAAAGAAAACTTAAAAAATTAGCTGATTTATATTGTGATCCAAATAGAAAAATAGTATCTTTCTGGACAATGGGATTCAATCAACATGTTAGAGGAAGCTGGGTTAATGAACAAATTTATATGATACATTTACTTCTTGGTAAACAAGCAGAACCTGGAAATGGGGCATTCTCTCTAACTGGACAACCAAGTGCTTGTGGTACTGCAAGAGAAGTTGGAACATTTGCTCACAGACTTCCAGCAGACTTATTAGTAGCAAATCCAAAACATAGAAAAATAGCAGAAAAACTTTGGAAAATTCCTCATGGAACAATTAATCCAAAAGTTGGTTATCATTTCTTAAAAATGATGAGAGAACTTGAAGCTGGTAATTTAAAATGGGTATGGGCACAAGTAAATAACCCTTGGCAAAATACTGCAAATGCAAACCATTGGCTAAAAGCAGCAAGAACTATGGATAACTTTATAGTAGTTAGTGATTGTTATCCGGGTGTATCTGCAAGGGTTGCCGACTTAGTATTACCAATTGGTATGATTTATGAAAAATGGGGAGCATATGGTAATGCTGAGAGAAGAACTCAACATTGGAGACAACAAGTAGTAGCTCCTGGTATCGCAATGCCAGATCTTTGGACTCTTACAGAATTTGCAAAAAGATTTAAATTAAAAGAAGTATGGCATGAATGGAAACTGCCTGATGGAACAGTTTTACCTGATGTATTAGAAGAAGCAAAAGCTATGGGTTATAGCCCAGAAGACACACTATTTGATGTATTATTTAATAGAGAAGAATATCGCAAAAACTTCCCTTGGCCAGATCCAATTGCAAGAGATGAAGGTGGTAGAATGCATCCAAATACCGAAGCTGAGGGAGATTTCAGAAATGTTGTAGGAAGCGATGGTAAAGTATTTAATGGATATGGATTCTTTATCCAAAAAGCAATGTGGGAAGAATATAGAAAATTTGGTATTGGTAGAGGTCATGACTTAGCTGACTTCGATACATATCAAAAAGTAAGAGGACTTAGATGGCCAGTAGTAAATGGACATGAAACAAAATGGAGATTCAATGTAAATTATGACCCATATGCAAGAAAATATGCAAAACCAGGTGATAAATTTGCATTTTATGGTCATTTATTAAAAGCAATTCCAAGAGGTGACTTAAAAGGTCCTAAAACTCATAAAAAATATCCATTACCAAATAAAGCAAAAATCTTTTGGAGACCATTTATGGTACACCCAGAAGACCCTAAATATGATACAAAAGGTTATAAATATTGGCTATGTACAGGAAGAGTTCTTGAACATTGGCATACAGGAACTATGACTATGAGAGTTCCAGAACTTTATAGAGCAATGCCAGAAGCATTATTATATATGAATCCAAAAGATGCAAAAGAATTAGGACTTGAAAGATTTGATTTGGTAGTTATTGAAAGTAGAAGAGGAAAAGTTAAAGCAAGAATTGAAACAAGAGGTAGAAATAAACCTCCAAGAGGTCTTGTTATGATTCCATGGTTTGATGAAAAAATTTTAATTAACAAATGTACTCTTGATGCGACTTGTCCATTAAGTAAAGAAACAGATTATAAAAAAGCGGCAGTAAAAATTTATAAAGCATAGGAGAAATTTTGGATAGAAGAACATTCCTTAACAATCTAATCCAACTCTCAGCAGCTGCAACAGCTGCTGGTGCAGTTGTTAGCGGATTTGCGGAAGAAAATAAAAATAAACCTTTGGCATTAAGACCGCCAGGAGCATTACCTGAAAAAGATTTTATTAAAACATGTATTAGATGCGGTCTTTGTGTTGAAGCGTGTAAAAATAGAGAAAATAAAATGATTGTTAACGGAAAAGAGATAGATACTTTATATCTAGCGGCACCAGGTGATAGTGTACCTATTGGGACACCTTTTTTTAATCCAAGAACTGGTCCATGTTTTATGTGTGATGATATTCCTTGTATGTATGCGTGCCCTACTGGTGCACTTACACCAAAAGAGTGTGAAAATAATAAAGGTGAAGTTGCAATAGATTATGCAAAAATGGGTGTTGCTGTTATTGACCCAAGCAGTTGTATTGCTTTTTGGGGTCTTCAATGTACAGCATGTTATAGAGCGTGTCCGGAAATAGATAAAGCCATTACAATTGAATGGAAACAAAATAAAAGAACGGGAAAACATGCTTATAGAATTCCTGTTGTTCATGAAGATTATTGCACAGGATGTGGAATGTGTGAAATGGCATGTGTTACAGAAAAACCAGCCATAAAAATATTTCCAAGAGAAGTATTCCTTGGAAAAGTTAGTAACAGATATGTAAAAGGATGGAGTAAACAAGACCAACAAAGAGTTAAAAATGCAAGTACCAAAACAACAACAAAAACTCCTTGGAGTAAAGAAAATCCACTCCAAAATTTAAATCAGGGAGTAAACTGGAATGAATAAAATATTAAAAAACAAATATTTAATTTTAAGAAGATTTATTCAATTTGGAATATTGTTTTTATATTTTGGTGCGAATTATTATGGCTGGAAAATTTTGATAGGAAATTTAAGCTTTTCAAAATTATTTAACACTATTCCACTTACAGATCCTTATGCATTTTTACAAATGTTGTTTGCAGGAGCCGTTATAAGTTCCAATTTAATTATTGGTCTTATTATTGTACTTCTATTTTATGGAATAATTGGAGGAAGAGCATATTGTAGCTGGGTATGTCCTGTTAATTTGATTACAGATTTGGCCGCATGGGTTAGAAGAAAAACTCATCATGAAAAAGATAATTTAGTAAGTGCAATTAAAATAAAAAAATTTAGATATGCTTTTTTAATTGTAATGCTTATTTTTTCAGCTATAATTGGTGCAGCAGCTTATGAATTTATAAATCCAATCGGATATTTCACAAGAGGTGTAGCTTTTACTCTCGGATTTGGATGGGTATGGCTTCTTGTAATTTTTATTTTTGATGCTTTTGTCCTTAAAAATGGTTGGTGCGGTCATATATGCCCTGTTGGAGCAATGTACAGCTTAATAGGAAGCAAAAATATTATTCGTGTATATCATACAAAAGAGAATTGTACAAATTGTGGAGATTGTTTGAGTATTTGTCCAGAAAATCAAGTACTATCTCCGATAATTAACAAAAAAAGCGATTACATTCACGGAATAGAATGTACAAATTGCGGTAGATGCATAGAAGTGTGTAATGATAATGCATTAAATTTTTCACTTAGAAATTTCATAAAAGGAGAAAAAAATGAAAAAAATAGTTCTAATTAGTGCAGCAACTGCACTTATTCTTTTAACAGGATGCAATCAAATGAATTCTTCAACAAATAACACAGTATCAAATAAATCTGTTAAAATTACAGGTATTAGAAAAGCATCTTTAAATGCTGATTCACAAAATTTACCTGTTGTTAAATATAATAATCAACCACCAATTCCTGGAAAAGTAAAACTTTACAAAACATCTTATGTAACAGCACCTCCAATGATTCCTCATAGTATTAAAGGAATGGTTCCAATAACAATTCACAATAATATGTGTCTGAATTGCCACTTGCCTCAAAATGCAAAAGCATTAGGTGTTACTCCAATGCCGCCTGATCATTTTGTTGATAATTTTGAAAATGGAAAACATGTAAGAAGAGTAGCAGGTAGCAGATATTTTTGTACAACTTGCCATGCTCCTCAGGCAAAATTAAATCCAGTTGTGGAAAATAGATTTGAATCTATGAAAGCAAATGTTGGACTTAAATGATAAATAAGAAAAAAAGAGAGTTTTTTAGGAGAATTTCTTCTCCTTTTAAATCTTTTATATACCCTCCTTATTATAAAAATAAAGATGATTTTTTAAATTGTATTGAATGCGAGACAAAAGAATGCTTGCATGCTTGTAAAGAAAACATCATAGAAATTGAACAAGAAAAACCCGTAATAAAATTTGGAGTAAACGGATGCACATTTTGCGATGAGTGTGCAGCCGCTTGTCCAAAAGATGTTTTAAATATAGAAAATAAAAAAAATAAATTAAATGCTGAATTTATTATAAATCCTAAAACCTGTCTTGCATGGAATCAAACAATGTGTTTTTCTTGTCAAGATATTTGTGAAGAAAATGCTATAATTTTTAAAGGATTATTTAATCCTATAATAGATATAGATAAATGTACAGCTTGTGGATTTTGTATCAGCGTTTGTCCAACATATGCAATT
>JALWNI010000104.1 GCA_027083695.1 Nautiliaceae bacterium
TTAGTAGACGGTAAAATAACAAAACTCTCTCCAAAAGCATTTTTAGAAGAGCTAGAACAGAAGCTTATTTTTGAAGAGGAAAAGTTTAGAGTATCACTCTATAAAGTACTTCTCTTCTTTGCTATTAGTGATGGTATAAAGTCTGGAACACTCAATCTAAAATACTCTTATCGTTATAAAAACTTCGATAGCTATTTGATTGATAGAACACAATGGAATAGTAGTAAATTACTCTTGATTGAAAACCATAAAATGAACTCTATCAAGGAAGCTAAAATAGTTTTAGAATCATTAGAGAAGAGACTAGAAGAGAGCTATCAAAAGACTAATCTGCGTATCAACCAAGAGCTGAATACAAACTTTAACTTTACCGATAAATCGTTTAGCCTAAAAACACCAAAAGTAGAAAAAGAGTCAGATGAATCTATCTCAAAATACTTTCCAAAAGAGAGTTATCTATCTGTTCTTGATATACTTAATACTATTCATCAACAGAGTAGTTTTTTAGAGGTATTTAGCCACTTTAATAAAGCCCATCAAGAGAATATCTCTCTTGATTTATTGATTGCTACAATCATTGGATATGGATGTAATATCAATGTTTCAAAGATGGGTAAAATATCTAAAGGGATTAATCAAAATAGGCTAGATAATGCGAAGATATGGTACTTTACAGAGGAGAACACTAAAGAAGCAAATGATAAGATCGTAGGCTTTATGAATGAGTTAGATATTGTAAAACTTTTACGAGCCAAAAAAGAAATCAACCATACCTCTAGTGATGGTCAAAAGTTTAATATGAACCCCTCAATAGACTCTACCAACGCAGGTTACTCTTTTAAATACTTTGGAACTCAAAAAGGAGTAAGTGTTTATACTTTCATTGATGAATCACATAGACTCTTCTACTCAACGGTTATCAATGCCACAGAGCGAGAGAGTGGTTATGTGATAGATGGATTGATGAATAATGATGTTGTTCAGAGTGATATACACTCAACAGATACGCATGGTTATAGTGAGGTTATTTTTGCTCTTACTCATCTTCTAGGATTTTCCTTTGCTCCACGCATAAAAAACTTTAAAGAGCAACATCTTTACGCTTTTCAAACACCAAAAGTTTATCAAGAGCTTGGGTATAAGATAGTGCCAAAAAGAAGAATCAAAACCAAACTTATTTTAGAAAATTGGGATGAAATACTGCGATTTGTGGCAACCATCAAATCGAAACAGACTACAGCCTCACAACTCCTCAAACGATTAACCTCTTACTCCAAACATCATAAACTCTATACAGCTCTTAAAGAGTTTGGAAAGATTATCAAGAGTGATTTCCTGCTCACCTATATTGATGATGTAGAACTTAGACAACGCATTGAGAAACAGTTAAACAAAGTTGAGAACTCCAATAAGTTCTCTAAAGCTGTCTTCTTTGGGAATAATTCAGAGTTTCAAGTAGCCACCAAAGAGGAGCAGAATATCACCAACAATTGCAAACGACTAATTCAAAACTCCATTATCTGTTGGAACTATCTCTATATGACAAAAAAGCTCAAAGAGGCAAAAGATGAGTTAGAAAGAGAAGCAATTATTGAAATCATTCAAAATAGTTCTATTGTTCATTGGAGTCATATCAATTTTTATGGAGAGTATGATTTTACTCATTTGAATGAGAGTGATGATTTTGGGTTTAGTGGGTTGAAGGATTTTAGATTAAGTTTTAGTTAAGAAATGATGTCGCTTTTGGTACCTAATTTTATTTGTACCCAAAATTCTATTGCTTCTTGTTCTGTCATATTAGGCGTATTTTACCATATTTCTCTTTTTTTTGTTTTTGGGTGCTGAATGGTTACGTTTTCCTTTAGAATTTATTGGCATCTTTGATAAGTGCTTTCTCTTTTTTTTCTATTTTGATTTTTTTTCTTTCTTCCTCTTCTTTGTGGCTCTCTTCTATATCATAGTAGTTTAGTTCTGTGCTTCCTATACTTGTTCTAGTTTGGATAAGTGTCTCATCATTTGGGTTCCATTGGCATTTTTTATAGATAAAGAATTCTCCTAAATTAGAACTAAACACTGTTTTTCTTTTTCCATATTTTTTATCTAAGAGGGTATAGAGTGAATCAACAAACTCTTTTTTTTGGGTTCCCCATCTTACTTTTAAATTGTATAGTTCTTTACTGTTTTTTGTAAAGTAGAGATATACAGCAGCATTTTCATTGAGTAGTTTGGTTGTATATCTAAAGACTCTATTATTGGGATATTTCTCTAAAAATAGGTTAGGTTCATAGAAGCCTTTTTTTCCAGAGAATATTCCATCTTTACGAAGTGGAATATTATTCTCTTTGGCAGTTTGAATCACTTCATTGAGTGTTGCTTTTGATTCCCATATGTCAAAGGTAAAGGCAGAAGCTATATTGCTAAGGAGTAAGAGCGTAATAAATAGTTGTTTCATTAATATACTTTATTTTAAATTAATTAAAATTATTATATTATAAAATTAATTAATATTTAATTTTATATCTAGTTTTTTATGAAGGATTGATTTATGCTCTCTACATTTATCTATTTAATACTTTTTTCCGTAGGGTGGCTTTTTTTAGGTGATTATTAATCGAGTTACTTGCTTGTTACTTTTAATCTTTTCACTATATTAACTTAATATCTAAAAAACAAAATACTTCTTTATAAATCACAATTCCAATAACTCAAATAAAAAATCAAAATCCCATAAAACAAGTACCCAAACATAATAAAATCTCTCTAAACTAGCATTTTGAAACGAATTTAAAACATTCACTTCTATAGCTATAATTAACTATAAATAAAATTTTTTCAAGGAGGTTTCAATGAATATAAATATATCTATTCAAATAACGTTTACATCAAATTTGATGTTCTTAGTGTATCATATATTGCAAACAATATTTAATTAATTTGGGGAAATATCCCCAAGGGAAAAGAGAGATATGAAACGTTCAAAGGTGTCTATCAAGGGAGTATATTTCATTACAAAGGAGATTTGTGTATAAAATTATTCATATCTTCTGTATTTGTATTATAGATGGTTTAAATAAATCAGTAGACAATGAATAGTGAATGATACATTAATGGAGAGAGGATTTAGTGTTTTAAGTAGATTTTTCTAGTAGAGTTAAAAAAGTTTTCTTTTTTGGAAGTTCTAGGTTTAGGTATTCATGGAGGTTTTGATTAATGTGCTTGGCTAGGTCACGATTATTTTTCTCTACTATGGCTGCATCATCACTTTTAAGTGTTTGGGCTATT
>JALWNI010000105.1 GCA_027083695.1 Nautiliaceae bacterium
GATTAATAGAGCTATTATCAATATGGAGTGAATCGATAAAACTTATTAACAAACCTATTAAAGTTAATAGATTTTATGAATTATATGATTTCCTAAGAGATCATTTGATAGAGTTTTTTTCTACTACTAATGAGAAGAGAGAGATAACAAGCTATTTAGTAAAAATTTACATTAATTATTATAGATATATAGATAATAGTAGAGAGATAGAGATACACAATGAGTATTTTTATCAGAACCATAAAATGTTTGAATTATCATCTATAAATGTTTTGAATGGACTTTTGGAAAATAAAAGTTATACAGATATAAAAATAAAAGAGTTTGGATTAAAAATATTAGAGAGTGAAATTACCAATTTGTTATATAAAAAAAGTAATAGTAGAGTATATGCTCTAGTAACTTTGGCAAATTTATTGGATAAAAATATGAATGAAGTGACCAATCATATAATTAATCAAAATTTTAATATTGATAATATGGAAAAATATCTAAATATATTGGAGACTTTATTAACTCAAACAGATGATTATGAGAGGTTAATAGATAGAGTTTGGGATATATATGCTGAAAAAAAATATGGTAGAACAAATAGGATTTTTGCAGGATTAATAGTAGTTAAATCCTATTATAGTTATGGAAAAGTATCAGAGGCAATTGAATTATATTTTCAAATATGGAATCAATTTGGTTGCAAAAATCGAGATGAAGCCTTAAAGTATCTGAATTTAATGGTTTTATTAAATTTAAATACCTCCAACAGAGAGATATTTGAAAAAATATATAATCAATATATTTTTATTCCATTTGTAGAGAGTATGAGTAGTGAAGTTATATTAGATTTTTTATATTATCAATCTATATTATACAATATGGATGAGTGTAGAAATATAGAGTTTAGAGATAGACCGTATAATTTAGGATACTATAAGAGCTTTTTTAAACCAGGTGATACACATATTTTATATGATAATATCAAAGATAGTGAAGAGTCCAACATATACTTTGTTGGTACTCCAGGTCATTTACTTTCTGCTATTGAGGCACAAAATCATTTTAAAACAAAGAATAACATCTTAGTTATTCTATTTTTTGTAGTAGGAGATGGCAAAAATATAAATCATATGTTTAAATTATCAGAGCTGTTTCCTTATGATAAGTTGGTGACATATCAACATAAAAGTGCAAAATTTTATACCTCTTTTGTCCCTTTTTTAAAGCTTCTCAGTGAGAAGAGATACAATTATCTCTTCATCGGATTCAATACGATTGTATGGAGAAGAATGGTGGCAAATCTTAGTTATAAAAATCTGTTTTACTTAGATGATGGAGTGCACACCATTACTACTCATGAAGATATATATAATGAAGATGCTAAAAAGTATACTAAAAAAGAGTATATTCCATTTCCAAAAACATTAAATTTCCAAAAAGTAAGATTAATATATAATTGGCATGGATTAAAAGCAGATACTTATTTAAATAATTTAAATTTTTTCACTGTATATAATATAAAAAGAATTAAAAATGAGATAATAACAAAACATAACTATGCACATATTCGTTCGCTCTTTTCTATACCTGAGGTAAAAAGTGATATGGTTTATATTTTAGGTCAGCCTCTTATAAATATTGGTTTTGAACAAGAGACTTATAATGATTATCTGATTTATATATTTGAGTACTATCATGATAAAAAAGTTTTATTTGTTCCTCATAGATTAGAAAAGATAGATAATCAAATTAGAAATTATATAGATGAGTCTGATAGTATAGATTTATTAATACCAGATGAATCTATAGAGTTATATTTTTTAAATAATCATATATATCCCAATGAAGTTGCCTCTTTTATCACATCGGCACTCTTTAATATACGCAAACTTTTTCCAGATACGGTTACAAAAGCATTTAGAATTGATACAGAATTTTTAGATAAGTCTCATCAAAAAAATATAGAACTTATCTATAAATATTATCAAAATGAAGATGTGAAAATCATAGAGATGAGACAGGATATTAGATGAAAATAGTTAAAGAACAATTAATTATTAAGAAAAAAAAATATTTTGATGAAGGTGAAAAAAATCTTTTTATGGTAAGTACACTTTTCCAGTTATTTGGAGCTATAGAGGCACAAAAAGAGTTCAAAACTAAAAATAATACACTTGTACTTCTTTTTTATGGAGATTCTAACTCTGACCATACACAGCTGATGGAGAGATTGTCACTGTTTGATTATGATAAGTTGATTATTTTAGATAAAGGTGATGCAAAGAGTTATATTAATCTAAATATCTCTTTGATTAAAGAGTTGAAAAAAGAGGTTTATACTAATGCTTTTGTTGGTTTTTTTTCTGCCAATCTTCGACGGTTTGTTGCAAATATTAAGTATAAGAGACTGTTTTTATTGGATGATGGTGTCTATACTATATCAATACATAATGAACTTTATAATCTAGATGCTATAGGTTACAAAGAGTATATCCTCCCTTTTTCAGAGAAGCCAAGAGTAGGAAAATTAAAAAAGTTAAAATTTAAACTATATAATAATTTTAGAAAAGAGTATTTGAAGTTTCTTGGATATAAAAATGATATGAATGTGATAAATCTTGGTTTTTTCACGATGTTTGATTTGCCTCAATATCAAAATGAGATGATTGTTAAACACAATTTTGATTCTCTAAAAAGTGAGTATGGTATTGAAAAAAAAATATCTTGTGAAAATTGTCTCTATTTTTTAGGACAACCACTAGATAGAGCACTTGGTATGAGTCATGGTGTCTATCTAATGTATATGCAAGATATTATCAGAAAATACAAAGAAGAGGACAAAGAGTTTATTTACATTACACACAGAGCTGAAGATGAGGAGGTAGTCAATGAGATTGGAGAGTTAGGAGTTGAAGTATTGTCTTTGAATCAACCTTTTGAACTCTATTGTCTAGAAAATAGTCTCAATATAAAACAAATCGCCTCTTTTAACTCTACTGCACTCTTTTCTATGAAAAAACTTTTTCCAGAAATAGAGATTGATGTATTTAGATTTCCTGTTAGTAAGGCTATCTCTAAAAATATAGATTTGATTCATGGGATGCTATATGATATAGGTGCAGATATTTTTCAGTGGGATACAAACGGTTCTTATCAAATTAAAGAGAAAGAGTCTCTATGTCATTTATAACTTACCCCTCAAACCAAGGAAACCTCTACTTCTTCAACTTCTCCCCATGGAGAATGATGCAGATAGAGCCATTTTTCTATGCTCCTAATAATCAAAAA
>JALWNI010000106.1 GCA_027083695.1 Nautiliaceae bacterium
CAGTAAGGCAAAATATGAACAAAAAAAACTTTGCCGTCAAAAAGAAAAAGAGATAAATAGAAAACTTGCAATTGCCATTTTAAAAACAATTTTTGATTTGGATGAAATAAAAATAAAAGCCTTAATGAAAGCAAATAATCTATGTGAAAAAATTCCAAACATTGTAGATGATGAAAAATTTTTAAAAGAAAGTGTAAAATTACTAACTAAAACAATAAAAAAAAGAAAAAAACTTCTTTATTTTAAAAACACAAATTTAAAAGAGTATAAATTTGGAAATTTACTTATTTTAAGCAACAAACCGATAAATGAAATAAGATTTAATTATTGTTGTCATCCAAAAGTTGGAGATAAAATTTTAGGTCTACTTTACAAAAAAGAAGTTGAAATTCATCATAGATTTTGTAATAATGCGGAAAAAAATATTCAAAAAGCAGTTTTTGTAAAATGGATAACCAATAAACAAAATAGATATTTTTTAGTTGTAACATTACCTAATAAAAAAGGTGAACTTGATAAATTTGTAAATTTTTTAACCAAGCTAGATATTTTTATTCATTCAATAGAGCTTGGAAAAGAATCTAATAATTGCAAACTTGAAATAGAATTTGAAAATAAAAATTTTGATTCTATTAAAGAAAACATAAATAAAAAATATAATATTATAGAATTTATACCAACAAAGGATGCATATAATGGCTAATAGAGTAAATGAAGCAATGAATGAAATTAAAAGAGGAAGTGTCGAACTTATAGGTGAAGAAAAAATAAAAGAGCTAATTAAAAAATATTTGGAAACGGGAGAGAGATTTACAATTAAAGCTGGATTTGATCCGACTGCTCCGGATTTACATTTAGGACATACCGTATTACTTCAAAAATTAAAAACATTTCAAAAACATGGTGCAAGAGTTCAATTTTTAATAGGTGATTTTACAGCACAGATCGGAGACCCTACTGGAAAAAATAAAACGAGAAAAATGTTAACACCCGAAGAAGTGGCAAAAAATGCCGAAACTTATAAAGAACAGGTTTTTAAAATATTAGATCCCGAACTCACAGATGTGGTATTTAACTCTGAATGGTTAAATAAACTTGGAGCAGCTGGAATAGTAGAACTTGCCACAACCTATACTGTTGCAAGGATGCTTGAAAGAGATGATTTTGAAAAAAGATATAAATCAAATACTCCTATTGCTATAAGCGAATTTATCTATCCCCTTCTTCAAGGATATGACAGTGTTGCTCTAAAAAGCGATATTGAAATTGGAGGAACAGATCAGAAATTTAACCTTTTAATGGGAAGACATTTGCAAAAAGTCTATAATGTCGGAAAAGAACAAAGCGTAATTATGATGCCTCTTTTAGTAGGACTTGATGGTATAAATAAAATGAGCAAATCACTTGGAAATTATATAGGAATTACAGAAGATCCAAATACCATATTTGCAAAAGTATTATCAATTTCAGACGAGCTTATGTGGGATTGGTATGAATTATTAAGTGATAAATCAATAAAAGAAATTGAAAAATTAAAAGAAGAAGTTAAAAATGGCAAAAACCCAAAAGAAGTAAAAGAGCTTTTAGCAATTGAAATAGTGGATAGATTTCACGGCAAAGGTGCGGGCATTAAAGCCAAAGAAAATTTTGATAAAATACATAAACAAAACAAACTACCGGATAATATTCCGGAATTTGATATTGAACCAATGAATATAGTAGATGCGCTTGTTAAAACTAATCTTGTTTCTTCAAAAAGTGAAGGAAGGCGTCATATAAAAGGCGGTGCAGTAAGAATTAATCAAGAAAAAATATCAAATCAAGATATTAATCTTGAAAAAGAAAAAGAGTATATTTTACAAATTGGAAAAAGAAAATTTGCAAAAGTAAAAGTTATATAACGGAGTAAAAATGAGTAAATTAAAACCATTAAAAATTGGAAAACACACTATAAAATATCCAATAATCCAAGGCGGTATGGGTCTTGGAATCAGCTGGGATAAATTGGCAGGTAATGTAAGTAAAGAAGGTGGACTTGGAGTAATAAGTGCTGTTGGAACCGGTTATTATGAAAATAAAAAATATGCGAAAGAGCTGATTGAAGGAAGACCTTTTAGTGAAAAAGATTTTTATAATAAAGATGCATTATTTAAAATATTTGAAAATGCAAGAAAAATTTGCAACAATGCTCCGCTTGGAGCTAATATTTTATATGCTATAAACGACTATGGAAGAGTGGTTAAAGATGCATGTGAGGCAGGTGCTGATATTATCATAACTGGGGCAGGTCTTCCTATGGATATGCCTGAATTTACAAAAGATTTCCCTGATGTTGCACTTGTACCTATTGTATCAACTGGCAGAGCATTTAGACTTATTGCAAAAAGATGGGAAAAAAGATATGGAAGAATTCCTGATGCAGTAATTGTAGAAGGACCTCTTAGCGGAGGGCATCAAGGATTTAAATATGAAGAATGCTTTAAAGAAGAAAATCAACTTGAACATTTAGTCCCTGATGTAAGAGAAGAAGTAGATAAATGGGACAAAAATATACCTGTAATTGCAGCAGGCGGTATATGGTCCCATGAAGATATTTTAAAATTTTTATCGCTAGGAGCCAATGGGGTTCAAATGGGCACAAGATTTGCACTTACTTATGAATGTGATGCAAGTGACACATTTAAACAGATTTTATTAAATGCTAAAAAAGATGATATTATTTTAATGAAATCACCAGTTGGTTATCCGGCAAGAGGCATAAGAACAAAACTGATTGAAAAAGTAGAAAAAAAAGAAGGTCCGAAGATTAAATGTATTTCAAATTGTGTATATCCTTGTCACAGAGGTGAAGAAGCTAAAAAAGTAGGCTATTGTATAGCTGATAGATTAGCTGATGCATACGAAGGTGATGAAGAACTTGGATTATATTTTAGCGGTGCTTATGCTTATAAAGCGGATAAACTTATACATGTAAAAGATTTAATGAAAGAATTAATTGGAGAATGAAATATTTAATAATATTTCTTTTTTCATTTTTATTTGCTTGTAATACTACAAATTTCAATACAGCATATCAAGATTATTATAAAAATCAACAAATTTATATAAATGCATTATTAAATAATAATAAAAACAAAGAAATAAAAGCATTAAAAGAACTTATAC
>JALWNI010000107.1 GCA_027083695.1 Nautiliaceae bacterium
ATATAGAAGTATCAACAAGTTTCAATACAACTATTGTTTCGGTGGAACCCCTATTAAATTTAGGGCTTTTGTGAAAGTTACATCCCTAAATTTAGGACTTTTCCAATCATTTAAAAAAAACAAAAATTTTTCAAAAATCTTTTTCTAAACGCCATTATATCGGTATTTTAAAGAACTGTCAAGAAAAAACGGTTGGAAAAATTATGAGTAAATTATACTTCCCGGAGTAATATAATATTTTGCTTCTATTATTTTTGGTGTATTTTGAGTAAAATCAAATTCAGCCAAAAGCTCTAATTTACCTTCAAATTTTTGATTATTAAATTCTAAAAAGTTTGTTAAAAAAGGTTCATTAGGAGTATACTTGTTTATTTTACCTTTTATTGGCTCTTGATTGTAATTTTCTTCTTTGGTATTAATTAGTTCAACCAATCCCAATCCATAACGACTATCTCCACCAATATAAAACGATTTAATCTTCAAAAGTTCATTTATTATATCTTCATTCACTTTTAAATAACCAACCCATTTAATATCATCTTTTGGTAAAATAACATCAATTTCGTGAAAACTTTTATCTTGCGCATTCAAGGTAGTAGGATTTATTGCAGTTGAGAGAAGAGTAGTTGTAAATTTTTGTCTAAACTCTATTTCACTTAATTCGTCTAAATAAAATTCTCCATTTTTATATTGTGGTGTTAATACATTATCCTTATTTTTAATTTGTGAATAAAAACAGCTAACATTTTCAAACAAATTTTTATTATAATTATTTGTCTTTTGAAAGTAAGCGTTTGTCAAAGCTCCCCACATAGTCTGACCGGGAATAAAAATTTTTGTTTCATTAATCACACCGTGTTTATTATCTCCTATATGTATTGGCTGAATTTGTTTAAAGGTAAGTTTATACCATATATCTTCATTTACCATCTCAATCTCCCATAGCTTTGGCGTGATATCTTGCATAAATAAGAGCTTTTTCTACCATATCTTTAAAAAATAGGAGTTGGTAAATGTCGGTAGATAGGTTTTGGAAGAAATTTTCAAATTGATTAAACTTTTCTTTTTGTTTTTGTTTTAACTCTTCTTTTTTTGTTTTATCATTTTTTAGCTCCTCAATTTCATCTAAAATTTTTATATACTTCTTGATTTCTTCTTCTTTTAATTCATATTCATTATTATTTCCATCTTTTACTTTAATTGGTAATTTAGCCATTTGTTTTAAAAACCCAATATGCTCTTTTTCATTTAATTTATTTAAACAATAAACCCACATCGCATAAACTCCATCATTTGCCAATACACCCAAAATTTTATTTATCATATTTTCATTAATGATTTGAGCTATCTCAAACCCCATCTCATTTATAATCGCATCAAGATTTTCCATTTTTATCTCCTAATTTCGATAAAATTTTTAATCTTCCAAATCCTCTTGTTGTCATACCGCCTATACCAAGAGAGTTAAAGTACTTTTTACTATCTTCCAAAGCACTCCAAACTAAACTTAATTTAGGTAAGCTCTCATCTCCTTCTCTTTTGAATCCTCTAATTTTCCCGCAAAAAATTGTTCCTCTTGGGATTGCTTCACTCGTAAATAAAGCACCCTCTTTTGCTGCACCTGTAATTGGGTCAATAGAAACTGATGTTCTAACTTCAAGATTGGAATTGATAATTTGAGAAATCAAAGAATCAGGAACAACTACAATATCATCAAGATTTAAACCGCTATCACCTAAATCTTTTTCTTCTAATTGATGAGAACCGCTAACTTCTAAATTTAACCATCCAAGATTTAAATATTGCTCATTACCATTTTTTGTTAAAATTGTATTTTTACTAATTGCAATTTCTTTATTTAAAAGTTTTGGTGATGTAATCCACTTAACTCCAAGCCTTGTAAAAACCGGGAAAAATAAGATATTCAAATCGCTAAAAAAGAGCATTCCCTGACTTGATTTATTATTTTTACTAAATCCAAAAGCTTTACAAACTATACAATGACCGCAATGACCTGTATTGATATTTTGAGATTCTTCCAAAGATATTTTAGATGCTTCATCTTGCCCTGCACATTTTATTCTTGCAAATCTATTACCATCAAATTCTTTCATCCAATTTTGAGTATTATCAAATAACTCTTCAATATTTTTTCTCGCTCTTTTAGCCAAATCTTTTTTATAATCATCTTTAAAATGGCTTTGCAATTCTAATGCGACATAATACCTCCAAGTTCCAGCTACTGAACTTCCAGGAATCTTTGGAATATTGGTAATTGGGTCTCTTACAATTGTATTATCAACTCTTCCTATCGTATATCCGCCTGTTCCTATATAAATCGGGTCGGTCGCCATTGCAAAAATTTCCAACTCTTTTGGGTTTTTATTTTGATTTTCACTCATCATATCTCCTTTAATGCTGTATGCCAAAATTCAAACATATCTATAAATTTTTTCATATCTTCAAAACCAAAATCAGTAATTCCAAACTTTTCCACACTAATTTTCTCTTTTTTAAATGTGCTTTGCATTAGCTTTTTAAAACTCTTTTCATTACTTTCCCAATCTTGCATTTTTGAATATATTAAACTAATTAATCTATGTAAAAGTGCTGTTTTACCGCTAAACTCTTTTTTAAACTCTAAAAAGTTTTGCCACTCGCTCCAACTATATGGTCTATTGTTTTTAAAAGGTATAGCTCTTTTACCCTTTTCATAATAAATATCATTTCTTCTTGTATTTGTATCTAAAAATTCAAAATCAAATGTATTTGGATAAGTTACAAACTTATCACTATTGTCATAAAGTTTTACACCTTTTTTGGAAGGCAGAAGCTTAAAATCGTAATCTAAATTATCTGTTTCATAAAGCGAATAAAAGCTTTTTGTATTATTGTTTTGTTCTATTACTTTTTCATAACAGCTCAAATCTTCAAGCAAATTTTTACCTTCTTTTTTTATTTCATTCCAACTTTCTATATCACGCCTCATATTCCTAATAGCTTTTATTCCAACATATAATGGACTTTTAACCTTTTGAACCACAACCCCAATATGAAGCGGCAATTTACCATTAACATATTTAAAATTCTCATAATAAAGCTTTTGAATTTGCTCTATAACCTCTTCTACTT
>JALWNI010000108.1 GCA_027083695.1 Nautiliaceae bacterium
ATTAATAACATATTCAAATTTATTATTACAAAACTCTTTTTCAAAAATTATTCTCTTTCTTATATAAAAAAACAATCTACTTTCTTCACTTTTATTTAACATATTATAAAAAAAACTTGTATTTCTGTTACCTCTTAATCCAAAAGAAGTATCTATATCTTTTAATTTACTATCTAATACTAAATAAATAGCACCATTATTTTTAGTAATTCTATAACTCCATTCATGATCATCCGCATACACAAAAAATTCTTCTCTTGGATATCCTATATTATCTATTAAATTCTTATGAAAAAACATTCCTCCATAAGGTGCCACAGCTACTTTACCGCTTTTAATATTAGGTTTCTCGATAAATGTTGATAATCCTATTTTTCGTTTTATTACTCTAATTACTTTTTTTGGTATATCTAAAACATGAAACCCTAAAAAACTATTTTTTCTACCTAATACTAAATTTGGATTATTAGTCATAATAGCTTCTTTATATTGCACTCTATCAGGACGATATGAAAGTAATGCAAATTTTTCTTCCTTATTCTCTTCATTTAAGTTATTCCAAAACTCTTTTAAAACTTTTAAACTATTTTTTTGAGGCATATTATCATCATCTAAAAGCCATATAAACTCACATTCACTACAATTATATGCTTCTTGAAGGCCTCTTTTATATCCACCAGCTGAACCAGTGTTTTTATCTAAATATATTACTTTTAATTTAT
The DNA here is from genome assembly GCA_027083695.1 of Nautiliaceae bacterium. Taxonomy (GTDB): domain Bacteria; phylum Campylobacterota; class Campylobacteria; order Campylobacterales; family Nautiliaceae; genus JALTBU01. Next base: position 723 of record JALWNI010000108.1, read on the forward strand.
CTTTATTTTCTTCAAATTTTTTAAGTTGCTTTCTACTATTTTCCACAGATGCATTATCAATTACAATAATTTTATCAATACCTTCTTTAAAACAAGCTTCTATTACTTGCTTTAAAAAATGAAATCTATCCCCATAAGTAACTATTACTGCACATGTTTTCATAAATAAAAATTCCTTTTTATAAAATTTAATAAAAGAAACAATAAAATACTTTCACTTAAAACTAAAGTCAAACTAGCTCCTATATCCTTTAAAAAATATATTAAAATAAAAGATAATATAATATTACTAATACCTGTAATAATAATAGCTTTACTAAATTCTTTTTTATATCCAATAGTAATCAAACCTAAAACTCCAAAATAATAATTAAGCCCTCCAATTAAAATTACTATACTCATTATTCTTAAATCTAAAATAGTTTCAGATTGATATTTTCCTTGTATTATATAAATAATTTCAGGACTTAATATAAATGCAAATAAGACAATTAATAAATAGCTTCCTATAATTATTTTTAGATATTTTTTAGTTAATTCAAAAAAATATAGCTTATTGTGAGAAATTTTTTTAGAAAAATATGGAAATAATGTATTTCCTATTATATTCTGGAGTGATTGAATTATTTTAACTATTTTTTCTGCAATAGAATAATATCCAACATATAAATTGTTAGTTAAAAATCCTAAAACTAATGTATTAAAATTCCTATAAAAATTTCCTGCAAATGAAGATAAAAACAAATGCCAACCATCTGTAAAATAATATTTTAATGTATTAAATGATTGAAAAGAAAATTCAATATTAAAATTTTTAAAAACTATATATAAACTTATTATACCAGCCACTATAAATCCCAAAGAATTAATCAAAGGAACTTTCCAATAATCACTACTTTTATGAATAAAAATAAATATTGTTATTGTAAATATAACTTTTGCTAAAATATTTAGAAATGTTATATATTTCATTCTCTCCATTCCCTGAAAAAACCATTGAGGAAATAAAACCTGACCTATAACCATTCCAAAAGTTAATATAAATATTTTATAATCTTGTCTGAATTTATTAAAACTAAAAATTAATAATAAAAGTAAAATAAAAGAAATAATCATTAAAATAAACTTTATAATCATAACACTGCTAAATATTTCATTAAGTTTTTCTTTATTATCTCTATATATACTTACTTCTCTTGTAGCTGTTAAATTAAATCCATAATCAGTTAAAATATTAAAATAAGCAATTGTAGCTCCTGCAAAAGCTAAAAGTCCAAATTTTTCAACCCCTATTACTCTTACTAAATATGGAAATGTAATAAGAGGTAATATATAATTGGCCCCTTGTAATATTGATAACGATATAAAGTTTGACAAAAGTCTTTTATACTCTTCTTTTTTTAGTTTTTGTTTTATTTTTTTTATCATTATTTATTATATTTTCCTAAATACCACTTAATAGTCTTAACAATACCACTCTCAAAATTCTCATCAGCCCTCCAACCAAGCTCATTTTCTATTTTGCTTGCATCTATTGCATATCTTCTATCATGTCCCGGTCTGTCTTTTACAAATGTTATTAAATCTTTATAACTTCCACTTTTTCTTGGTTTTAATTCATCTAATATTTCACATATTTTTTCTGCAATATATATATTTGTTCTCTCATTTCTTCCACCAATATTATATGTCTCTCCTGCTTTTCCTTTATGATATGCCAAATCTATACCCTTACAATGGTCTAATACATATAGCCAATCTCTTATATTTTTACCATCTCCATATATTGGAATTGGATTTTCATTTAGAGCATTTCTTATTATTGTAGGAATTAGTTTTTCATCGTGCTGTTTTGGTCCATAGTTGTTTGAGCAGTTTGTAATAACTGTATTCATTCCAAATGTATGATGATAGCTCCTTACAATCATATCAGAGCTTGCTTTGCTCGCACTATAAGGTGAATTTGGGGCATAAGGTGTCTCTTCTGTAAAAAGTATATTTGGGTCTTCTGGAAGAGTTCCATATACTTCATCTGTGCTTATATGATGAAATCTGCACCCTTTATATTCATCTTTATATTTAAAAGGACTCTCCATCCAATAATTCTTTGCTACATCTATTAATGTATATGTTCCATTTACATTTGTCTCAACAAATACTCCTGGATTTTTAATAGAATTATCCACATGTGATTCTGCCGCAAAATGAATAACTCCTCTTATATCATACTCTTTAAAGATATATTCAACAAGCTCTCTATTGCAGATATTTCCTTTTATAAATTTATATCTTAGATTTTCTTCTACTTCTTTAAGATTTTCTAAATTCCCTGCATAAGTTAGGGCATCTAAATTTATTACATTATACTCTGGATATTTTTCTAAAAAATATGGAATAAA
>JALWNI010000109.1 GCA_027083695.1 Nautiliaceae bacterium
GTACTATTATTACTTATTTTAGTACTATTATTTTTCTTAGAAATAGAATTTATTGAAGAATGTGATTTTAGAGTTTTTTGATTTTTAGTCTTTATCTCAGTATTTTTTATTTTACTTTTTTTTTCTACTTTTTTATTTAAATGGTTTAAATTTATTATATAAAAAATTCCAACAATCACTAATATAATAAAAATCACCATTAAAACAATTTTTAAAAATTTTTTTCTATAATAAAGTTTTTCTAATTCTTCATATCTGTGCATCAACTGCCTTTAAATCCATTATGGCAATATGAATATATTTATTGTGTAATTTGTTTAAGTTAATTTTATTAGGATTTTTTTTATAAAAATAATCTAATACATCAAATAATTTATACATTAATTGATTTGTTGCTCTAAGAGATCCTTCGGTAAATTTATAAATTAATTTAAAATTTGATTTTGTAAACATTGAAGCAATATCATTAAAATTATTTTTCAACAACTTTGTCAAAATAAAATTTTCCATTTCATCTTTTTTTATATTTTTTACAGGAATTATAGTATTTATTCTTGTTTTAAAATGTTTCTTAGAAAGTAATTCTTTTACATTAGTATCATGTGTAGCAAAAACAATTGTAATATTACCTTTATCAGCATAAATTCTTAAATTTTCCCATGTTTGGGGAGTTAAAAGTTGAGCTTCATCCAACAACATTATATGATGAGAATCTAAATCTAGACTTTTAAGTATTTGTAAAACATTATCTACTTCCAAATATGGATTAGATATAAAAAATATATCAGTTTCGTCTTTTAATGCTGAATAAACACTTTTTAAAATCAAGCTTTTTCCACTTCCAGCTTCTCCTGTAAGCAAAACCATCCTCTCTTTTTGAGCTATGGCACTTAATAAATCTGTTTTTATTTTTTCAGAGGATGGAAGAGGAATGTAATGATTTACATCTACTATATCTCTAAATAACTCTTTTGCTTCACTAAAATTTGCCAAACCCTAAATCCCTTAATGTTTTTTTATGTTTTGCATCTATAATATGGGGAGTAATTACAAATACTAACTCTTTTTTTGTAGTAATTTTTTCTCTTGATGAAAAAAGATATTTTATAATCGGGATTTCTTTTAAAACAGGAACTCCGTTTACTTTTAGTGTTTTATCGTCTGTAATAAGTCCACCAAGCACTAATGTTTGATTGTTTTTTAATCTAACTATACTTAACATTGTATTATCTGTTGTATCAGGAGGCATACTTCTATTTGTATTATTAATTTGTGTAGGATCTCTAAATTTAGAAAGTCTAGGTTCAATACTTAATATAATATTCCCATTATCACTTATTTGAGGAGTTATATCAAGAACAACACCTACAAATTTAGAATCAACAGTATACTGAGTATTAGGATTACCGTTTTGATCAGTAACAACCTTTGATGCATATTTATAATATATAGTATCACCAACACTTATAATCGCTTTTTGATTATTCAATGTCATAATTTTAGGATTTGATATAGTATTTACATTACCATTTTGTGCAAGAAAATTTAAAAGTCCTGAAATATTAAATACAGCAGAATTAAATACAGTTTGAGAACCTCCTAAATATCTACCTCTTATAGGTACATTTGTTCTATTCAGTGCAAGTGAAAGTTGTGACCAATCAATACCCGTTTTATGAGAACTTGAAAGTTCTACACTATAAATATGAACATCTATTAATACTTCTTTTGTTAAATTATGCATTAAATTATTAATATAATTTTCTACTGCATTTAATTGTTTCATAGTACCGGTAATCATAACAACGCCTGTATTTCTATCAATAATCGGTTTAAAAGAAGTTATTCCCATCTGTTTAATCAAATCATAATTAGGGTCAAGTTTAAAATTACTATCAATTAAGTCTGCAACTTGATTTTCAATTTTAGCCCAAAAATCAAAGTTATATGTATTAGTTACTTTGCTGTTTGTAGCATCTAAATCTGATTTACCTGTCCTACTAGATGAAATAAAATTTATTTTAAATGATTTAGTCTTAAAATAACTTAATGAAAGCGTATTATTCTTTAATGTATAAAAAATTCCTTTTTGTTTTAATAATAAATCTAAAATCTGTTTTAAAGTATAATCTTTTATTTTTACATAAGGCATTTTTGCTTGTAATATTTTTTTTGCAATTTCATCATTATAAACTATATTAATATCACATTTTTGTGTTACTAATAAGTGTAAAAATTTATCGATGGATAAATGCTGCGATTGATTAATTGAATTTGTATAACTAAACAGTTTATTATCACAATTCGATGCAAATAAACCTACAACTAATGTAATAATTAAGAGCAGTTTTTTAATCATTGTATTTCCTTAATCTGTGGAATTTTTTTATTAAGAGATTTTATTAATGTTTTATTTTTACATTTTAAAATTAATTTCTCAAAATAAATTGATGACACTTTACAATCACCTATTTTATCATCTACACTTACCCATTTTCTATAACTTTTTATAAATTGATTACCTAAGTAAATTTTAATTAAAACATATGCTTTCTTATCAAAAATTGATAATAAATTTACTTTTATAGTTTTGATTAATTTTTTTAAATTTGTAACTTTTTTACCATTAATAATATTAACTTCCGGTTCAAAAGGAGGTTTGATACTATTAAAACCTTTTAATTGAAATTGATAATTTAATAGTTGATTAGAATAATTCAAATATTTATCAATGTCTTTTGCAAACAAAAGAGCATTAAAAATAATTAAAATTAATATTATCTTTTTCATTTTTCATACCCATATATATTAAATTCAACATAAAAATCATGTTTGTCTTTTATATCCATTTTCCCCACCCTAATTAATGTTTTCATATTTTCATATTTATAGATAAAATGAATAAAATTAATATAACTTCCTTTTAATTCTAATCCGATGCTCATTTGTTTCATAATTATTCCATTTGGAAACTCTTTTGTTTTTTTATCGTTTTTATAATTATATATCTTATTTTCTACAAGTTTTACTTTTAATCCTTCATCTTTTGCATCTATAATTATATTTTTTACAAAATTAGCCCA
>JALWNI010000110.1 GCA_027083695.1 Nautiliaceae bacterium
CTAATAAAATATTTTTTAGTTGCAAAATTAAAAAATTAATAATAAAAATTTTATATAAATGAGATTTTACTCCATCATTAGCATCATAATTGTCTATAATTGAAAATTTAGATTTTTTTCTATTAGTATGTATTTTATTTTTATTTTCAAAAAAATTAAAATGTTCTAACCATTTTTCTTCTTTTAAAAGTTTCTCTGCTAAATATCTAAATTTCTCTTCTACATTATTAATATTTTTATTTTCTTGTAACGCTTTTTTATTTTTTTTATAAGGTTCTTGAATTCCTTTTTCATCAAATAATTCTAAAAACTTTTCAATATTATTAATTTCCCTATCTTCAATATTCAATTTTTTAACTTCATCTGCCTTTAATTGGCTTTTAATCAATTTAATCAAATCAATAACAATAGATTTATACTCAATAAAATTCTCCTCCCTTACCAACATACTACTAATCAAATCCCCATTAAGCCACTCTTTTAATTCAAATTTTAATCCTATTAAAGCAACACTTCCATTTTGTCCAATCTCATCTATCCAAATAGTTTCTCCATTTTGATTTTCAAGCCATTTATATATTCTACCTTTTTTTCTCTCTTTACAAATATAGCACATTGGCACTTCATTTTCATCACTTTTTTCTTTCACTAATCTACTCTTACATATTTGACAAATTCCAATTTCATTTTCACTAACACAAATTTGGCTTTTTTTAGAATAATCAGCTTTTAAAAAATTTTCTTTTGCTTTATCGAGTAAATAAGATAAATTCATAGTTCCACGACTAGACTTTGTAAGTCCGATATAGGGATAAACTTCATCATTAAAAACATCATTAAATGCATCTAAAATTTTATCTTTCACCTCTTGCAAATCATCATTTAATGTTTCATTGCCAATGCCTTCCGGGACTATAAAATATATTCCACTTTCATCTTTGTATATTTCATTTCCAAGTGCATATTCAAGCTCTATTATCTCTTTTACTTTTTCATCAACTTGTTTTGAAGCTTCTCTATACCAAATAATATGAGCCAGTTTTAATCCTTTTTCAGCCAAAGCAAGTTTATCATACTGCACACCCAAAATTTGCCATTTTATACTTTGAGGATTTTTTTTATAATCTTTACTTTCATTTGTATTAAGCAAAATACCTGCAAGCGTGGCTTTAAACATAGAAGCACTCATATATGCTTGGTCATAAAGTGTTACATCATTTACGGGCATTCTATTATCACTTAAAAGATGAAAATACCAATTTTTAAGCTCTTTTAACACAAAATCTCTTATTTCTGCAAAATTCGGATTTTGATACCAATTTTTTTCTCTTGCTTTTTCATCAAAATCTCTAAAAAAACATTTTCTTCTATCATCAAAATCTACTTTTTCTATCTCTTTTACAAAACTTCCAAATGCATTTGATATCCAAAGTTTACCTTGAATTTGCTCTTTTGGACTTCCTTTATCAATCCCTGAATTTATATTTTCACAACCTCTAAAAAATACTTTTTGAATGAAATCTTTATTAGAAGCATCACCTTTAAAATACTCTACCCATTTTATTGTCTCAATATCAATACTTACATTTTCATTAAAAATAAAATCTCTCAAATCTTGGTTAATATTTTTCAGTTCTTCCTCAAAATGACTTTCTTGATAATAATCTTTGTAACTACTAAACTTTTGCACAACACTATTAAAATAGTCTTTCCAATTACTAATACCAATATGCGTTTTACCAAGATTAAAAAGCAAAGCCCCAATTTCTGCTTTTAAAATCTCATCCTTATAATCTTTCAAATTTTGCAAACACAAACTCATCTCTCACTCCAAAAAACTTTTATATCTTCATCTTTTATAACTGCTCTTCCCCAGCCAAGCTTAGTTTTAGCTCCAATTCCGTTTTCAAAAGCTATTTTTATACACTCTTGTAAAAATTTTAAATCTTGTTTTGCTTCTTTTTTTATTTTTTCATCATCTTCCAAAATAACATCAAAAGGGATATAAACAAGCTGAAAAATTCCTTCACTACCTTTTGGTACGACTTCATAATGAATTGGATTTGTTCCGGCTTTTGTTTTACGATTATGTGGATTTATAATTTCAAGAGACAATCTATCAAAATATGTCGGATAAAATATCGCTCTTCCTTTTTTTGTTTTTAATAGTTGTTTATTAAAAAATTTATTTAAAAAATCATTTAAAGAATTATTATCAATATTCTTAATTTCCTCTAATATATTTTTTTCAATTTTAATACCCAATTCAAAAAGCATAAATTCCAAAAGATTGTCTTTTATTCTTCCTTGTTTAGTTTTCAAATAATTTTCAATAGCTTTTATGCTCTCGCTTCCGGCTCCAAAAATTCTTAAAAAGCTATTAATTTTTTCTCTCTGATTACTATTTTCTTCATTTATCAAATCTTTAAAAGCATTTGCCAACACACCTTTCCAGCTTGAACCTCTAACCATTGGAACTTTAAATATCTTCTCTTTCAAACAAGGGTTTTGAATAATATAAAATTCATCATCGTCTCTTGAAAAATAAGGAGCTTTAAGTTTAAATTTTACTTCAATTCCAAAAGAATTTGGAAGAAGCAATTTTATATAATTTTTTAAATCATCTATATTTGAAATATTTACAATTTTATTTTTATCAATTTTAAACTGTTGATTCTCTTTTCTCCACAATAAAGGAAAATCTTTTATTTTACTATGTTTAAATTGCCTATCTTTATTATTTGGATTTTCCCAAAAAGGAAAAATCTCTTTTAATTCTTCATTTGAAATATCTTTTATTTTTCTCTCATCATACAAATAATAATCTTTACAAAATAAACCATAACTTTTATTTAAAATAGCATCATATTTCATCTTTCATCTCCAAAGTTTTTAATTCCCCAAATAGATAAAAAATTACCTATATATTCACCATTTTCATTTTTGCTTATTAAAGGAATAATCTTTGTGGCATTTGGACCTTCTATTCTATTATATTTATATTTATCTCTAGCAATTGATCCAAATTTATAGTGTCTTTCAAATTTATCACTAATATTTTTTCTATAATCGG
>JALWNI010000111.1:0-698 GCA_027083695.1 Nautiliaceae bacterium
ATAATAAAAAATCTACTCAAATAATTAAAAAATACATCAAATTCCAAAACAGAGCCCAAATCTCAATATTTTTGCAAGATTTATTAGAAGCTATGAAAGAGAGTTATTTTTGGCATAATATTTTAGATAATAATCACTATTTTCATTATGAATGCAATGAAAAAGGATGTAAAAAAATATATTCTGGCATTACAGATATTAAGATGGATTTGTTTAAAAAAATTACAACTTATTAATATTTTAAATACAAAAGGGATAAAGTGAAAAATATTTTCAAACTTTTCCTTATTTTTCCTCTTTTTCTTACTGCCTTAATAATCGAACCAAAATCAATATCTCATAGAAGTATTGTAAATGACATAAAAATAATTGATGGAAAAGTTTATAGCGTATCAAACGACAATACTCTAAAAATTTGGGATAAATCTTTAAATTTGCTTAATACCATTTATGAAAAACATCAAGATAGTTTCGGAAATTTATACACAATTGAAAGTAATGATAAGTATATTTTAACTGCCGGACTTGTAGCAGCTGATAATGTTGTGTTTGTACATGATAAAAAGAGTTTAAAAGTTGTAAAGATTTTAAAAAATAACTTTAATTCAATTAACAAATTAAAATTTAATAAAAACAAAACTATTTTAGCAGTTGTAAGTAGCGATGGATTTGTTTATTTTTATGATAAAAATCTAAAT
>JALWNI010000111.1:708-3034 GCA_027083695.1 Nautiliaceae bacterium
TTTTAAAAAGAAAAAGTTTTTTTAGATACATAGCTCCTAATGCCCCACTGTATGATTTAGTGTTTTTAGATAATAACACTTTTGCACTTGTAGGATGGAACGGTTATGTTGTAATTCATAATCTAAAAAAAGACAAAACTATCTCAAAACAATTAAACACAAAACTTCAAGCAGTTGATTTTGTAGATAATAAGATATATGTCGGAGGGTATGATGGTTATTTGTATGTATTTAATAAGAATTTAAAACTTTTAAAGAAAATTTTTATTGAAAAAAATTTTAAAGTTTTAAAAATCACACATTCAAAAAATTATGTGGCTGTAAGTGGAGATAAAGGATTTTTAGTTTTAAAAAATGATAAAATAATTTTTAAAAAAGATATATGCTTTTCAAAAGCAATAGCTATAAAAAACAAAGATATTTATGTTTCAAAGAAAAATAGAATTTTACATTTTTATTTTGATGAATTAAAACAAGAAACTGATACAATTATTTATAAGCCTAATCATATTTATTTGTGGAATACTGATTTCAGCTTAGATTTTGATAATATTGCTTATAATCTGATAGATAATTATATCGATAAAGAAAATACAAAAGAAATCAATAATCAAACATACTCTTTTAAAATTCCTTATAGTAATGTTTTAGAAGTTTATGAAAACAACCATAAAGTTGCAGAATTTATTAGAGGAGTGGCATCTGGATATAGGCATAATGTAGTTATTTGGTATAAGCACTATTTAATAAGCGGCGGGGATTATGGGAAAGTTTATATTTATGATGTTTTAAAACGAAAAATGGTTGGAAGTTTAGGAGGATTAGCTGAGCGGATAATTGATATGTCGGTAAAAGGGGATATATTAGAAGTTTTAGATGAGAGCGGAGAAATCAAACTTTATAATTTAAATCCGTTAAAATTTGATATACCTCCATATCTTTCAATTATTTTATATCAAGATAAAAAGTTTATTGTAAAAAGTGGGAGTTATTTTTATACAAATGATATTAAAAAAGCAGTATGTCTAAAACCAACAAAGCTAAATTTAATAAAAACCACCTGTAAGCCTAATAAAAAGATAATTGAATATGTAATTTATACTAAAAAACCTTTTGAGAGAAAAATAAAAACAATTTATTTAAATACAAAAATTGATACAAAAATAGATGTAAAAATAACACAGCTTCTAAATACTTCAAACTATTTACTTGTAGGAGGAAAATTAGGAGATTATGATTATTTCGCAATAAATAAAAAAACAAAAAAAGTAAAAAAACTTCCATTTCCTTCATATGAAAATATAATGGCAGATGTTTTAGAAAAAAATGGATTTATTTATGTTTTACTAAAAAGCGGAAACATTTATAAATTTGATAAAAATTTTAACTTTATAACAAAAACCGCTCTACCTCCTGTAATTTTTGGAGAAAAAAGTCTTCATTTAGATACTTATAAAAACTTAATAGCTTTTAAATATAAAGGCAATATTTATCTTTTTGATGATAATTTAAGATTTAATTCTTCAATTGAATTTTCTTCATTAAATTTTAAGTTTTGGAGTTTTATAGATAATAAGCTATATTTTTTAAAGCAAGATAAATTTTTAAGTTATGATATTGATAAAAAAACAATGGAAGGTATTGATAGAGTAGATAATGTTGAAATAAAAACGCCTCAAAACAAGTTTATTGTAAAAAGCAAAAATAACTATTTTTTAGTTGATAAAGACTTTAAATATAAATTTTTATGTAAAGATATAAATTATTTCTATAACGGCAAAAAATATTACTATGGCTTAACACCTCACAAAATATTTAAATTTTTAGATGATAAACTTATAGCAAAAGCTAAAACAAATAAATTTATCGATATTCTAGCTGGAATTGGAGAGGTCGATAACAAAGTAGCTTTTGTATCAGATGGAGAGATTTTAACATTTGATTTTAAAACAAAAAAAATTCAAACCTTTTTAAAGCCTGTTGAAGATTTAAGAAAAATTTATTTAAACAAAAAATATATCATAGCCCAAGGAATACACAATATTTTTATCTATACTAAAAATTTAAAACTTATTAAAAAATTTTTTATTGGATTTGATAGTATTTATAAAGTAGATAATGATAAAATCTATATAAAAGGTGTAAAAAATTATGTAGTTAATCTACAAACCTTTAAAATAAAAACAATTTCAAAACTTCCTAAAAAAGAGATTCATTCAAATATTTACTATTCCAATATTGATAATTATATTTTTTATAAATCTTTTTATACAAAAGCAAAAGAGCCTATTGATAAAATTTATGTAACAGACAAATACATAATAGC
>JALWNI010000112.1 GCA_027083695.1 Nautiliaceae bacterium
TGCTTTTAAAAGAAGAAAACAAAGAAAAATTAAAAGAGATAATAACAGCAATTGTAAAAACTTCAAAAAAACCAGTAAGTGCCAAAATAAGACTTGGATTTGATGAGATAGTGGCGGTTGAGAGGGCAAAAATGCTTGAAGATTTAGGTATTAAATTTATAACCGTTCACGGCAGAACTGTCAAACAGATGTATAAAGGTCAGGCAAATTACGAAGAGATAAAAAAAGTAGTTGAAGCCGTTAATATTCCAATAATTGCAAATGGAGACATAACAGATTACGAAAAAGCAAAACAGGTGCTTGAATATACAGGTGCAAAAGGAGTTGCAATAGGAAGAGGCGCTATTGGACATCCTTGGATTTTTCTTGAGATGAAACAAAGCGGTGAAATAACTCCTGAGCAGAAAAAAGAGGTTTTACTGGAACATTTTAATCAGATGATTAAGTGGTATAGTGAATACGGTGTAATTCTTTTTAGAAAACATTTACATCAATACTCAAAAGGTATACCAAAAGCCAGTGAATTCAGAACCAAAATAAATGAAGAAAACTCCCCTGAAGTTGTAAGAAAATTAATTGAGGAGTATTTTTAAAATTAATTTGACAAAAAGCATTTTTTTTGTTTTAATGTGAAAAAATCACACAAAGTGAGAAAAAATGTTAATAGAATTTGAATTTAGTAATTATAAATCTTTTAAAAATAAAACAACTTTTTCTTTAGAAGCTGTAAATATTAATGATTTAAAAGAACATTTAATTGAAAACAAATATTTAAAAATATCAGCCATTTTAGGAGCAAATGCAAGCGGAAAAAGTAACTTTATAAAAGCTTTTTTAAAATTCAGATCAATAATTAAATACTCAATTAATCCTGAAAAACAAAAAAATTACCCTCATGAACCTTTTAAATTGGATATTCAAACACAAAATGCACCCACTTTTTTTAGAATACTTTTTTTCGAAAAAAATTCATTTTTTGAATATATGTTTGAAATAGATAAAACCGGAAATATATTAAAAGAAGAACTTTATCAAAAGGAAAAAAATAAAAATAAAAAATATCTTTTCAAAAGAGATGAAAAAGGAATAAAATATAATGTACGTTCTTTTAAAGAAGCTAAAGGGCTAATCGAAAAAACAAGAGAAAACGCTCTATTTTTATCGGTCGTAAATCAGTTTAATGGAGAAATTTCAAAAATAGTATATGATTATATAACTCAAAAATTATTAATTATAAAAGATGCAGATTGTGATGATAAAATTAATTTTGTCTCAAAAGAACTATTAAAAAATAAAGATATCAAAAATAAAACCATTGAGATTTTGCAAAAACTTGATTTTTCTATAAAAGATTTAGAAATAAAAAAAGAAAAAATTCCGGAAGTTGTAATAGAAAAAATTAAAAATGATGAAAATATTCCGGAAGAAATTAAAAGTGACTTATTAGAAAGTGGAATTGAAATATTAAAAACAAAACATTATCTTTTTGAAAAAGATCAAATAAAAGGATTTACTGATTTTGATATTTTCGAAGAATCAGAAGGGACAAAAAAATTAATTAATTTAGTTCCTTTAATTATCGATACTTTAAATAATGAAAAAATTTTAATTATAGATGAACTTGATAATAGCTTACATACATTGCTTATTAAAAATTTAATTAAGTGGTTTACTAACAACTCAAAAAAAGCTCAATTAATTTTCACAACTCATGACTTGAATATTTTAGATAAACCGGAAGTTTTAAGGAGAGATGAAATTTGGTTTGTAAGCAAAAATCCAAAATATGAATATAGTGAACTTTACTCATTAATTGAGTTCAATGTAAGAAAAGACAAAAATATCCTAAAAGGCCTTTTAAAAGGCGAATTTGGCGCTATTCCAATAATAGAAAATTTGGGAAACTAAATGGCAAGAAATAAGAAAAACAAACAAACAAAACAAATTCTAAATATTTCTATTGCCTGTGAAGACACTAAAGGAGGATTAAATTATACAAAAAATTTAATAAGAGAGTATGGATTTTATCCTAATGATAGCTGTTATAAAAAAAAGAATATTACAGATTTAAAAAATTTAGTTGAAACAGTAAATAAAAGCAAAGAAATAAAAATCGTTTTTGTTGATGTGGATGATAAACTAAATTCTTCTAAAAATAAAGAGAATGTAAATACTGGTATTCAAAATGCAAAAAACAATAATATATGTATAATTGTTTCAAATGAATGTCTAGAACTTTGGTTTTTATTACATTTTAAAAATCAAACCGCGTATATAAATAGAGAAGATATTTTTAAATCATTAATAAAAGAACTATTAGAAAAGAAAAAACATGTTTTAACAAAAGATGAAATAAAAAATTTAAATCAAGGAAAAATAAAAAACATTGATTGGTATAGAATTTTAGATGAAAATGAAAGAAAAATAGCAATAAAAAGATGTAAAAATAATATAAAAAATAAAAAACCTTTAAACCCTTGGGAAGAAAACCCTATAACTTTAATGTGTTGCTTTATAGAGTTTTTAGAAGAACTAAAAAATATCACAAATTTAAACTTAACAAACAATGAGAAAAAAGAAAAAATAAATAATTTAATAAAAAAATGTTATCCAATGATAGGAATGGAAATTGTTTAACGGGCTTATAAGAGAAATAGGAAAAATAAAAAGTTTTTCAGACAATAAACTTAAAATAATTTCAAAACTAAAACCTGAAATTGGAGATTCCATAGCTGTAAACGGTGTGTGTCTGACTGTAACTAAAATTTACTCGGACGGATTTGAAGTAGAACTCTCACCTGAAACACAAAAAATAATTCCTCTTGAAAATTATCAAAACTGGAAACTTGTGCATCTTGAAGAAGCGCTTAGGTTCGGGGATAAAATAGACGGTCATCTCATTCAAGGACACGTGGATGCCGTGGGAGAGATTTTGGAAATTAAAAAAACTCAAAATTCATATGATATGATAATAAAAACTTCGCCTCAAATTATGAAATATATAGCCCCAAAAGGCAGTATTGCGATTG
>JALWNI010000113.1 GCA_027083695.1 Nautiliaceae bacterium
ATGAAAAATATATTAAAAAATTTGAACAAATTTTGAATAAAATAAATATTGTTTTAGAACTTACGGAACAAACTATGGTTGAAAATCTAGATATCATAATTGAATTAAATAAAAAATATTGTATAACATTTGCAATTGATGATTTTGGAAGTGGTTATTCTTCATTGAAAACCGTTGTGGATTTAGCAAAAAATGAAGTCATAAAATATCTTAAAATAGATGGAACACTTATTTTAAATATGGAAAATGATGATTATTTAAAAAAAGTAGCAAAAATTATTTCAGTTTTGGGAAATGAATTAAATTTAAAGGTAATAGCAGAATTTGTAGAAAATCAAGAAGTATTTGAAATTTTAAAAAATATTGGAATTGATTTGTCACAAGGTTATTATATAGATAAACCAAAAGATATTGAAACATTATTAATTGAAAAAATTGGATATCTACATTAAAATATTGATATATGTCAAATAAAATATTTTTTCTTTTTGTAATAATTAGATAAACCAAAAAGGAGCTGGAATGGTTTATCTAGACAATAATTCTACTACACCTATGGATGAGAGAGTAAAAGAGATATATTGTGAAAGTACTAAATATTTTGGAAATGTAAACTCAATATATGATTTGGGTATTGAGGCTAGAAAAAAACTAAATGAAGCATATGATGTTTTGTATCCGGGAATTGGTGCAGAAGACGCGGATGATATTATAATTACTTCATCAACAACTGAGGGAAATAATGCAGTTATTAAAACATTTCTTGATATATATTTAAAAGGCAGTCCAAAAAAACATATAATTACTACTATTGCCGAACACTCTTCAATAAAAGCCACTTGTGCCTATGCTAAAACTTTCGGAATGGAAGTTACATATTTAAGAACAGATGAAAACGGAAGGGTAAATCCAAAAGATGTGGAAAATGCAATAAGAGAAGATACCGCTTTGATATCTGTTTTATTTGCAAGCAATGAAAGCGGGGCAATTCAGCCGATTCGTGAAATAGGTGAAATTGCTAAAAAATATAACATTCCTTTTCATAGTGACGGGGCACAGGCGATTGGAAAGGCAAAAGTGGATGTAAGAGAGCTTGGAGTTGATTATTTTACATTCTCAGCACATAAATTTCACGGACCAAAAGGTGTTGGAGGGCTTTATATAAGAGAGGGAGCTCCTTTTGTAAATCTTTTGCATGGCGGTAATCAAATGGGAGGCAAAAGAGGCGGAAGTGTATATCTAAACGGAGCAGTTGCAATGGCAGAAGCACTTAAACTTGCCAATGAAAATTTGGATTATATGTATAGCGAAGTTATGGCTTTAAGGGATGAACTTGAAGAATTTATATTAAAAAACATTCCCGATACCAAAAGTTATGTCGATAAAAAATACAGACTTCCAAACACACTTGTTGTATCATTTAGAGGCGTAGAGGGTGAATCTACATTGTGGGATTTGAATATGCACAAAATATATGCGGCAACTGGCAGCAGCTGTTCTAGCGAAAGACTTGAAGGAAGTGAAGTTTTAGAGGCACTTGGAGAAGATCCTGAAATTGCACATACGGGAATTATCTTTTCTCTGAGCAGATTTACAACAAAAGAAGATATCGAGTATGTAAAAAGTGTACTTCCTAAAATAATAAAAAGACTTAGAGATATTTCTATGACATATGCGAAGGTTAAGCCGGAGTAGAGGGTTGATGAGTGAATGGGTAGATGAGTGAATGAGTAGATGGGTAGATGAGTGGATGGGAGAATGGGTGGATGTTTGAATGTGTGGATGAAAGAATAGTGAGAAGGTAGTAGGAAGTAGGAATAGAGGAGAGTTTTTGGTTTAGTATACTAATACATATATCAAGGAGTAAATATGGGAAGAAATGATTTATTAAGCGGAAATGTATGGGAGCAGTACTCAAACAAGGTTATTGAAAGAATGAATAATCCGAAATTTTTAGGTGAATTCAGCGAAGAAGATGCAAAAAAAAGAGGGGCAAAACTTGTAGTGGCTGATTTTGGAAGCGAAGCGTGCGGCGATGCGGTAAGGCTGTATTGGCTTGTTGACCCAAAAACGGATAAAATAATTGATGCAAGATTTAAATCATTTGGATGCGGGACTGCTATTGCATCATCAGATATGATGACGGAGCTTACTATTGGAAAAACAGTTGATGAGGCTATGAAAATCACAAATTTAGATGTTGAAAAAGCACTTCGCGATAATCCAGATACCCCGGCGTTTCCACCGCAAAAAATGCATTGTAGTGTTATGGCTTATGATGTGATTATTGAAGCGGCTGCAAAATACAAGGGAGAAGATGCCGAGAAACTAAGAGACAGTGAAATAGTATGTGAATGTGCAAGGGTTACAAGAGGAGAAATTGAAAAAATAGTAAAAGAACATAATGTAAAAACAGTAGAAGAGCTTCAAAAATATACCGATGCCGGAAAATATTGTAAAAGCTGTGTGGCACCGGGAGGTCATGAGGAAAAAAGCGTTTATCTGGTAGATATTATTGCCGAAGTCCAAGAAGAGATGAAAAAAGAGAAATTAAAAGAGTCTGCTCAAAGCGAAGATTTTGAAAATATGAGTTTTTTAAATAAAATTAAAGCGATTGAAAAATTCTTTGATGAAAAAATAATACCGGTTCTTAAAAAAGATGGAGGAAATTTGGAATTGGTCGATATAAGAGAAGAAAATGGAAAAATTAATGTTTATATTAAATATTTAGGAGCTTGTTCAATGTGTGCCAGTTCTATGTTTACACTTCAATCAATTGAAGAAGAATTAAAAAAATATTTCAAAACAAATAAAATCAACTTATACCAAGTATAATCAAAGGTTTTTTTTATGAAAAATTTATTGAATGATTTTTTAAAAAAAGTTGAATATATTATAAATGATAATGAAAAATTATCTGAAATAGAAATTATAGCTAATGATTTACTTACGAAGTGTATTAAAATTTATGAAATAAGAGAAGGTGTAATATTT
>JALWNI010000114.1 GCA_027083695.1 Nautiliaceae bacterium
GTTAATAACTTTGTTTATTGTGCGTTGTATATAATCGCTAATATGCCCTTTTTTTCTTTCATTTATGTTATATAAAATGCTTTTAAAATTTATACTTTTAATATCTATATTTGTGTAATAATGCAAATAGTGTAAAAAACGATAGTCAATCGTGCTATAATCAATCTTTGTTAATTCTTCTTTTTTTATTTCAATATATTTATCATATATTTTTTTTAATTCATTTTCATCAATTTTATTTATTATTTTATTTGGTTGTTTTGGTTGTTGTATTATGTTGTTAATTGTTTTGTTATTTTTTATTTTATTTAGGATAGGTTGTATATTTAATAGTTTTGTTTGGTATTGCTTAACAATTACATAAAAAGGCTCTTTATGTTTATAGCTGTAAAAATATGGTAATCTCATCAAATGCGTAAAATCAATTGAACCCCTATCTGTATTGTATTTATTACAAAAATATAGTTTAACTTGCTTTAATTCGTCTTTTGTAATTTCCTTATTTAATATTATAAATGCTTGGTAATTATTTTCGCTTGTTTCCACAAGTGTCATATATTTAAGCTGTTCTGCAGTAAAATTATTTAACTTAATATCGTCCAACCACAGCAAGTTAGTTTTTTCGTTTTTATTGTTTAAGCTTATATAAATATTTTCAAATTTTTCCCTATTCTTATAATAAATTTTATTGTTAAATATAACTTTATCTAAATTTTTAGGATAAAAACTTTTTTGTAATGTAAATCGTTTTGTGTCAATATTTTCATTATTTTCATTTTTTATATACTTAATAAAAGAAATATTAAAAGTGTTGTTTGTTTTTTCTAACACTTTTTTTTTAAATTTGCGAATATCAGCAAAAAATTCGTTTATTAATTCTTTTTCGTAATTCATTTTTTAACCTATTAAAAGGGAATTTGTTGTTTTAGTTCTTCGTTTTCTTTTTCAAGTTGTTTTATTTTGTTTAAAAGTTCTTCATATTCTGTTTTTGTTAGTTGCACTATTTCATCGTTTTTATTATAATCTTTAGTAATGCTTATAGGTTTTATTATTATTCCTTTTCTTGTTTTGCCTCTAAACCAAATTGGCTTTTTAGTTTTTTCCCCTATTTTACTTGCATATTTGTTAAGTTCTTTCAAATCTTTCGTTTCATAGTACATAAAATAAAGAAGATATTTTATGTGGGAAAAAGGCACAAAACTTTTTGTTTCAATCGCTTCAAATAATTCAGTTATAATAATTTTATGTGTTTCTTCTATATTTCTATCCCCCCATGTCTCCGTTCCATCTTTAATTTTTCCTAATCCTAATTTTTCGGTAATGTGAAAGTAATCATTTTCATTTATATCAAATAAATACTCTGCTACAAAATCCTCTAAAAAAAAATTTTTATCTAAAGTTTTTAATTTATGTTTTAATATTTTTGTTTTTTCTTCTGTATTTAATATAAGCGTATCTCTTTCTTTTGTTTTTAATAATTGTTTTGCTTGTTTTTCGCTAAAATTAAATTTTGCAAGTTCGTATAAAAATGGTTCTGTTTCCTCTTTAAATTTTTCAACAAATTTAATTATGTCTACGCCTAAATCTTTTTTACACGTGTCTGCAAGTTTAACATCTGTCGTATTTATAACACTATAACGCCTATCTGTTGCAGTAAGAGGTATCGGATTTTCATTATTGCTATAAATCAAAAAGTTAGCTTTATTTTCAATGTTTCGCATGTTTTGGTGTTTTACATTTAATAAAATAGTTGTGTCACTTATCCATTGCTTTAACTTTTCGTACACGCTCTTTTTGTTTGTGTAATCCTGTACTTCGTTCGCAACTATAAAACTTCTGTTTTCAATAAATTCATTAAAAACATTGTTTAACTCATCGTTGCTTATAACAGTTGTCTGGTTGTTATAAAATACTTTTTGTATAATGTGTTCAAACAATAAGCCCTTGCCCGTCCCCTCAATTCCTTTTAGTATTATTGTGTTTTGTGTTTTTTTGTGCGTAATAAATACAAAAGCTAACCAATTAAGCAGATATTTTTTATAATTTTTGTTATAATTTGTTAAACTATCAAACACATAGTTAACAAAGGGGAATTTTTCAACAATAGCAAGCACATCATTTTTTAAAGTTCCCCGTTTTTTGTGTTCTTCGTAAATTTCAAGCATTTTTTTTCTTACAGGTGTATTTTTAAAAAAGTTATAATAATAAAAACCGCCCTCTTCATAAAGTTCGGAAGGCTTGTGTGGATTATATTCTGTGTATACTGTTTCTATTTTAAGAATTATCTTTTTATATTCATCATTAATTATACTTACAACCTCTGCTTCATTGCCATTATATTTTTTTAAAAGTTCATAGAATAATTCTTTTTTAATAAATTCTTTATCCACCATATCTATTTTATTTTTAGTTTCATTAACGACTATATGACTTTTATGCGTAATGCTTTTAAATATTTTTTTCCCGTTTATTATCATTGCTTATCCTTTCTGATTAAAATAATTTATTAATTAAATCTTGGTTTTCTTTTATATATTGTTTAATAAATTTTCTAATTTCTTTACTGCTATCGCTCTCCTTTGCTTTTGCAATCTTTTTAAATATTTCCCATTCCTTTTTATCTACAATTATTCCTAACCTTGTTGTTTGTTTTTCTTTCATTTTTTATCCTTTGTTTTTAATTTTGTTTTTACATAATTATTATAATAAAATACGACAATAAGTCAAATTTTTTTTATAAAAAAACAAAAAAAAACAATGGTAATAAAAAACCTTACCGATTTTTAAAACTTTATAAAAAATGCGTTTTTTTAAGGTTTTTTAGCTTTTTGTTTTTTTTGGTAATGTTTTAAAAAAAAACGCTATTTTTTCCCTAAATTTCGGGCATTTGCGTGGTAATGGTT
>JALWNI010000115.1 GCA_027083695.1 Nautiliaceae bacterium
ATCCTCCCATATGAGGTGGTGCATCGTGGTATTCTTTTACAAGCGGATGTTGTTTCAGTAGATCAGTTACACCTTTTGCAAGTATTCCTTTTCCAAGACCATGGTAAATCAAAACTTCTTCAAGTCCGGCAAGAGCCGCATCGTTTAAAAATTTTTCTGTTTTTTCAAGCGCTTCTTCAAGTCTTAGTCCGTGAAGATCTAATTTTACATCAACTTTTACAGGTTTAGGTTTGTAAATTTTTGCACTCTTTTTAACAGGCAGTCTGTAGTGATCAAGTTCACTTTTTGGCACATAAAGTTTTTTACCGTCAAACTCCACAAGCGCATTTTTGCCTTTTATGTCAATAATTTCGCCTACACTTGATTTGTATTTGACTTTATCACCTTTTTTGAATTCTTTTTTAATTTCATGAGTCGGAGTTTTGATTTTAGAGCGGATTTTGTTTGCTTCATTTAGTTTTCTGTGGGCTTCTTGAATTGATTTTGCTTTTATGGCCTCTTTTGCAGATTTAATAGCCTCATTATATTCTTTTAATAGTTTATCTTTTTCTTTTTGAATTTTTTCATTAAATTCTTCTTTTTGTCTTTGAAGCGATTCTTTTAGCAGTTTTACATCTTCAAGCTCGCTTTCAAGCTCACTTATTTTTTGTTTTTGGATAAATTCAAGTTCTGCTGATTTTTCTATAAGTGCATCAAGCTTTTCAAGATCTTCTGAATACTCTTCTTTTGCCCTGTTTATGATATTTAGAGGAATTCCGTATCTTTTAGCCGTCTCAAACGCATAGCTTTTACCTATTGTTCCTTTTATAAATTCATAGGTCGGTTTTTGGTTTTTTTCATCATATACTGCGGCAAGAAGTTCGACTTCTTCATTTTGTGCCAGCAGGCTTGCAAGTCTTTTGTGGTGTGTTGTGATAACGATTCTATTTTTTTTCATAATCTCTTCAATAATTACTTTAAATAGACTTGCTGCTTCGTTGGCATCAGTTCCAAGTTCAATTTCATCTACGCCTATAAGTAGATTTTCTTTGCCGAAAACTTCTTTAAATTCTTTAATTCTCCCTGCAAATGTTGAAATATCGTTTTTTACGTTTTGAGGATCGTCAATTATCGCTTTTATATCTTTAAAATGTGGAATTACGGAATTTTCTCTTATTTTCATAGGAAGTAGGTATTTTGCCATAAAGGCTGAGCTTAAAATAGATTTTAAAAGCATTGTTTTACCTCCGGCATTTACACCGGTTATGATTAATACCTGTTTGTCCCACTCAAGATTTATAGGTTTACACTCATGTAAAGCAGGGTGACAGAAGTTTCTTAGATACAATTTTTTTGTTTTTGATGGGATTATAAATTCAAGGTTTTCGTTTTTTGCCATAAAAACTCTTGCCTGAATGGCATCGAATTTATCAAATTCTTTATTGATAAATTCCAAAAATTTTACCCATTTTCTTAAAGTATTACTGAAAGTTTTTGCAATTTCATATAAAATTTCTTGCTTTTTACTTTCTAAATTATCAAGCTCTTTTTTAAGTTTTTCAATTCCCCTTGGAAACACATAAAAAAATCCTGTCGCGCTTCTTCCAAGAATTTCAGCATCAATGACTTTATTAAAACCGCCTCTTAACAAAAGTGTTTCTTCGCCGGATTGGAGATGTATTTGTCTATCGACTAAAAAAGGTTCAAGTTTTTTTGAATTTATATATTTGTAAAGTTGCTGCCTTATTGAAGATTTTACTTCTTTTATTTTCTGATTTATAATATCAATATCTTCAAATCCGACAACTTCGCCTTTTTCGTTGTAATGTTTTGTTATTTTAATAATTTCATCAGGGATTTGAATCTTGTCAAACCACTCGGCTAAATCCTGCCAGTTGCGTGTTTTAAGGTATATGAAATAGTTAATTATTTTTATAAATTCAAATATTTGTGAGTGTGAGAGATCGCCGAATTTTTTAAGATGCATTATTTCTGTATCGAGGTTTTTTACTGTTGGAGGAGATTTAAAGTCTTTGTTTGAGAGTTTTTTAATATATTCAAAATTTTTCCTTATATCCCCTTCAATTATATAATCTTTTTCCCTTGAAAAAAGAGAAGATAACTTTTTTATATAATCTTCCAGATCAAGTTTTTTAATCATATTATCTTTCAATCTACGTCCTTATCTTATAAAATCGATATATTCATTTTTGTAATTTACATAGTTTCTTGCATTTTCGTATATTTTTTCAACTTCCCTATCAGTAAGGCTTCTTACAACTTTAGCAGGACTTCCAAGTATTAGACTTCTTGGTGGGAATTTTTTCCCGCCTGTAACAAGTGCTCCAGCTCCTACAATAGATTCATCTCCAATTTCAGCCCCATCAAGTATAGTGGCACTCATACCTATAAGACAGGCATTTCCTATAATGCATCCGTGAAGCATAACTTTGTGTGCTATTGTTACATCATCTCCAATAATTGTAGGATGTCCATCACCTAATTTTTTTTCTTTTTCATAGTGAGTTACATGAATCATAGTCAAATCTTGAATTGAAGTTCTTTTTCCAATTTTTATATAATGAACATCACCTCTTATAACACATCCAAACCATACAGAGCTATCCTCTCCAATTTCCACATCACCGATTATATCGGCACTTGGTGCAATCCAAGCAGATTTATGAATTTTTGGAAAATCGTTTTTGTATCTTAAAATCATATTTCAACTCCTTTTAATGCTTCTTTTTCTATTTTTCTATTTTTATCTTTTGCAATTATAATATCTACTTTCATTAAAAGTTTCTCTTCTAAAATTATTCTTATAAGTCCTATTTTATCTGGTGTAGCAGGAATTTTTGGTATTAAATACAAATCCAAATCCCCACCTTTTTTACTATCATCAAGTCTGCTTCCAAAAA
>JALWNI010000116.1 GCA_027083695.1 Nautiliaceae bacterium
GAGGATTTTTATACTCCTCTTCACAAGCCCTACACATCTCAAAAAACTTCATAGAGGTATTGCCCCTATCATAAGGCAAATCATAAATGATAGAGTATCGCACCCCACAATGGGTACAGGTAATAAAGGGGTAACCATAGCGACGATTGTTAGGGTCAAATAGCTCTTTTTCACAAGCTTTACAAATGCTTATGTCAGGAGGGATATTAACTGTTTTTTCTCCATCACTATCGGTTTGTATAATCTGAAAATCATGAAATATTTTAGCTTCTATCTCTTCTACTTTAAGGTTGTCTATGGAGGCTAAAGGAGGAAGTTCACTTTTAATTGCGTCAATAAACTGTTCAAGTTTGTCTTTAGAGGCATTGACTACTATTTCTACCCCTTGTGTTCCATTAAAAACTGTTCCTTTGAGGTTAAATCTTGTTGCAAGTTGGTAGATAAAGGGGCGAAAGCCTACGCCTTGGACTGTGCCTTTTATGGTTAGTTTATGGGTTTGCATTATACTCTTGAAGTTTTTCTATAAAATATTGCAAAGAGCTATTTTTACTAAAGTCCAACTCATAAGTTCCACTCCTTAACTCTTTTATCATTTTCTGAACAATTTGAGGTTCACTATTGACTTTTAAAAACTTCATTAGCTCTTTTTTATGGTCTTTATGAACACTATTTGTATCTTTATCTATAGTCAAAAACCAACTCTCTATCTCGTTACAGACTACAAATAGATAGAATTGATTTTTTAATGCTTTGTCAATTTTATATTTAGGAAGATACTCATTTTTAAGCTCAACTAAACAGGTATGAGTACTTTCACTTGTAAAACATTTTGTTTTTAAATCTATCATTAAAAAAACTGCTTTAAATCCTTCTTTTCCAATAGCTCTTTGAATTCTCTTATTCATCTTTCCAAAATTAGTAATTTCACACTTATTTCCTGCACCTGATGACTCACACTTAACAGAAACTCCATACTTTCTTAAAAGATAATCATTAAAATATTGTTTAAAAAAATCTACCTCAGAATTTTCAACAATCAACAAAATATTAGGTTTTTGTGATACTTTCTTGTTCTTTTTCACTCTCATCTGAAATCTCCAATAACACCATCATCAATAAGTTCATCAAGTGTTAAATCACGTTCATAAGAGAGTTCTTTTAACATATCTTTTAAACCATCTATCTTATTAGCTCTAATTGATTGTGTATCTCCATCGCTATCACGGTAAATAAAGACTACCTCATCCAAATCTGCATATTTTAAAATCTCGGTTGAGTGAGTGGTAATAAGTATCTGTTTTTTACTTGCTCTAAAGTTCTCTAGTAGATAATTTACTGCTTTTAAGTGTAAATATCGTTCAGGTTCATCAAAGGCTAGTAGTATGCTTTTGTCATCTTCTTGATTTAGTGCTGTGATTGTTGCTAAAAGATTAATAGTTCCATCTGAAACCATATCTATACCTATCTGTTTATTTTTTTCATGAAAACCAATTAAGTAATTTCCAAAAGTCTCTTGTACATCGACAGCATCTATCTCATTTACTACTCCTATCATAGAGTTTGAGATAAGTTCAAAGGTATTTGGATAATTACTTTTTATATGAAAAAGATTTTTTCCTAGATTTGAGCCATCTTTTTTTAACTCTTTTTCAGATTCTTTATGGGATTTAGTTCTAATTATATCTGTATTAAAAGCATAAGTTGTAGCTATAGAAGAAATCATATCAGGGAATTTTAGCTGTAAAAAAAATAATTTCTCTAATAGTTTTAATTTTAAAATATTTTCGTTATCGTTATAAACTCTATCTTTCATAATATTTAATTTTCTATTATGCCGTGAAGCATTAACATGTAAAGGTAAAGTCTTATTTTCTAATTTGCCATAAATAATAACTGAAACAATACTAACATCTTGATTTACTGTAAATCTAGCTTTAATTAAAAAATCACTATCCTCATATTCTAATTCAAATAGAATATTTTTTTCATTATAATTATAATTTAATACTTTATCAAAACCACCTTTAGCAGAGATAGCTGTATAGAAATTTTTATTTTTAGCTAACTGAATAAACTCCAAAACATCAATCAAATTACTCTTACCACTATTGTTCTCCCCCACAACAATATTCATCTTATCAAGTTCAATAGTCGTATCATAAAAGCTTTTATAGTTATGAATGTAGAGTTTGGTTAGTTTCATAGAAGTATCCTATAATTTAATTAAGCATATTATAACACACTACAAATACAACCCACCATATACAGCACACTCCTTACCTATTGGAAGATTTTTAGGAAACAACAACTTTTTTCGTCCCATGTGTCGCTCTATTCTAGCAAACAATGCTTGATTTGCAAAGGTTCTTCCTGTAAAGACTAGGGTCTCTGTTTTGGTTTTTGTGCTAAGTTGTGAGACTATCTCACTCACATAGTCTCCAAACGATTCAAAAATACTATAACACATCAATTCAGACTCAACAGAGGCTAATCTGTAACTCATGATACTCGCTAGAAAAGCGTAGTTATCAAAACGGTTATCTTGCACGTGGGTATCTATTTGGATTCCACCTTTTCCCATAAACTCTAGTGCCTTAGAGGAGATGCCTTCAAAACTCTCCTCTTCTAGCTCTAGCATGATAGCAGTGACTGCAAAAATATCACTTGCTCCTTTTAGATTCATGATACGCTCTGTAATTTCAGGAAAGCTCTTTTTATAGTTTTCGACCAATCTGTCTGAACCCTCACGAAGGTTGCCAATATGCTCAAACATACTATCTGCATTAAATGGATTGGGTGGGACAACATTTATGACCTCTTTTCCATTGTAGTAGAGAAAATAGAGCGACTCATCAAAATGGATTCCTATTGCTTTTTGACCAAGGTGTTGGT
>JALWNI010000117.1 GCA_027083695.1 Nautiliaceae bacterium
CCCAACCTACAAAGGTTACTTTAGAGAAAATATATTTTAAGCTTTCTAGCAAAGTGATTTTTTTTATGGTTAAAAAATTTTGACTATTTTCTATCAGTGGTTGAGATATAGTTATATTTTTCAAAAAAATAATCTTATTTTATAATTTATTTTCATATTTTGAAGCATCTAAAAAGAAACTATTTAAAAATTTCATTATTTCAATATTCCAATTTCTATTTAAATGGCTATCAGCTCCATCATTTAGACAAACGCTTAATGGTAATTTTTCCCAATTTTCTTGTTTTTTTAAAGTTATTAATAATTGTAGCTTTTTTTTGAAATCATGATTTTGTTGAACTAACTCTGTTTTTATATTTGTTTGAAGTGCATTTCCAGACAATAAAGCAAAATGGTGATACAAATAACCAGTAACAGCAATATCTGTATATTTACGAAATTTATTTTTCATAGTTATGTTAAAAGCATCTAAATATTGTTCTTCCATTCTATTTAGAATATCCACTCTCATTGATTGAGGAGAATGTGTATGTAATTGAGTCGTAGTTTTTTTAAAATCAATTTCTAGTAATTTATTTGAGTTTCTTGCTGCATTTAAATAATCTGCATCACCTTCTTTTACCTCACCATTTACATTTCCATATGGTTCCAACCTTAATTTAGCAATTCCATTTGAATAAAAAAAGTCATTCCCCGTCATTGGCTTAAGTAATAGGAAATCATCATTACTGTAAATAAAATAATTACTTAATCCTTTTATCTTATGTAAACTTGTCTCAATTGCATGAGAACTAAATGTAGGCAATACTTCTATTGGCATAATTTCTTCATGATATACCCAATATAAGTTTGACTGTGTTAAGTCTAACCACTTAGGAGGCTTACAATTGGAGACTATATATATATTTCGAATAAACTTTCCATATTTATCCCATGATCTTAATGCATATTTTAGCTCATCTCTACTTAAAAATCTTGATGTACTAGTAGCATCAGTATTTAAACTTGGTTTATATTTTTGATACATTTTTTGCCACTCTTCATCTTCAGAGTTAACCCATGTAAAAACTAAATCTATATCAAATGTTATTTTTCCTTCATGTGAATGTTCTAAGATAACACTATAATCAATTAAACTATCATCTATAAAGATATTATGTTTTTTAGCTGTACTTTTCCATAATTTTCTAGAAATATAATTAGCTCGAGGAGAAAGATAAAACTCTTCATACTCTTCCCATATTTCTAATCTAAACCATAATGGTTTATCTTTAGTTCGTAAAGTATCTAAACGAATATCAACTGCTTTCAATAGAGAAATATCAAACCAAAATTCTTTTATAGACTTTGCTTGTTTCCTTTCTTTTTTATAGGTGTATTCTATATTAATACCTTCATAATAGATAAAATACATAAATTGATTAAAAAAATTCTCTTTCTCACTACTTTTTATACAAATTGCCCATTTTAAATTCTCTTCGATGGGTTTGATATAAAGAGCTTGAATATTCAATTTATTTAAATTTTTAATTATATACTTTATATCAAATACTTCTTCTAAATTTTTAAGATTTATATTTTTCTCTATACTCTTAGTTCTTAAAATTAAATCATAATTTTTTTGATTAAATCGTCTATTTATAGTATAAATTTTTACTTTTTCTAAAAGTTTTTTAGGGGTTTTAAGTAATTTAAATAGTTTTTTTAATTTTCTTTGCATATGATAGTAACCTTTTTAATTTTATTATAATACTTTTTTTTAATGTTTTATTCTGTTTTATAGAAAACAAGACTGAATAAAAAATAAAATCTACACTTTGATGCTTGCACTCTTCAAAAAACCTTCTTAATAAGGAGGGACATACCTGACTCTTATCCCCTGTATTTAAATTATTTTGAAAAATTATTTTTAGTCTTTTTTGAAAAAGAAGAGCATTCTTTTTTCGTAATTGATAATACTCTTCTCTTTGTATTTTTTTATGATATAGATGAAAGAAAAATTTTTTCTGTATAACAAAAAACATACAACTTTGAGCCAATTCAGCTCTAAATCCCTTAGATAACAATGGTGCCTTATATGTTTCATCAATCAAAAACTCTTCATTATATATTATCTCTTTATAATAAGAAGATAACCTTACCATAAAATCAAAGTCTTCATATCCATGTCCTGTATATCCTTCATAAAATCCACCAACTGTATGATAATCACAAGAGTGTAATAATATTATGGATGATGGCATTGCAAT
This sequence comes from Nautiliaceae bacterium, assembly GCA_027083695.1. Taxonomy (GTDB): domain Bacteria; phylum Campylobacterota; class Campylobacteria; order Campylobacterales; family Nautiliaceae; genus JALTBU01. The sequence continues at coordinate 2,250 of JALWNI010000117.1, forward strand.
ATGAGAAACATCCTTATAGGAAAAATTAAAATAGTTATGAATAATATTTTTTACTTCTACTTTATTTTTTTGAATCATTTTAGTCCCAGATTTAGTCAAGTAAAGACATGGAGACATTATATAGGGACTTACTTTTAAATTTATTCTTTGCAACATGAGTTCTATCATTGATAAATCAAAAAATATATCAACATCTAGAAGTAGAGTATATTTTGTATCTACTACAGAAAATGCCAAATTTCGTAGTCTAGATAAGTTAATAAAGCCTTCTATATTTTCAGAAACTATCATTATTCTTTTGTTATTAAAGCCTTCAATTAAAGCTAATAATTTTTGATCATACTTACTTTCTCTATTCTTATGCCCTATTGCTATACTATAAGGTGTATTCACTATACTTAAACATAAAGTATTAACTCTATCTAAGAGTTCTGCACTTCTACGTTCTAAGTCAATAGGAACAATTAATGTTAACATTTATAATTCTTATCTAATTTTTTTATAAAAGTAACAATTCTTTCAGATGCTTTTCCATCTCCATATGGGTTATGTGCTTTACTCATTTTTTCATATGATTCATCATCATCCAGAAGATTTTGAGCCTCTTCTATAATAACTTGTATATCTGTCC
>JALWNI010000118.1 GCA_027083695.1 Nautiliaceae bacterium
ATATTAATCGCTGTGAATAAAAAAGCAAAAACAGTTATAGATTTTAATATTTTGAATGGTTTGAAACCTAATGAAAAAAGAGCAATTAACTCAAAAGTTTCTGATAATTTTGAATAAGAATTTATTGCTGCTATAAAAAAAGAAATACTTAAAGATAAAAAAATAATTTGTGGTAAAGATAATAAATACATTTCAAAAAGTTCTAAAAAAGTAATTTTTATATTTGAAGTAATATTTGATATTGAGATTATAAAAATTAATGAAACTATTGTTCCTAAAATAAAAAAAACAGTAAAAAAAGATGGGAAAAATTCTTTTAATATATATTTTGAAATTTTATCCATAAATTATTCTCCAAACGTGAATAAAAAAATCATTGAAATACCAAACTATAAATGTAGCAAAAGCTAAAAATGGTACAAAAGGGAGTTCTAAATCTTTGTTTTTATATCTAATATAAAATGAAGGGAAAATTGCGATAAACGAAGCAATAAAAAGCGCTATCAATGAAAGTTTAACTCCGATTAAAGCTCCCATTGTGCCAGCAACGATTATATCACCTTCACCAAGCGCTTCTTTTTTAAGTATATATGAGATATAAAATCGAATTAAACTTACAATACCTATCATTAAAAGAGCATTTTTAATATTTTCTATAATATCAGGAGATGAAAAAAAGGCAAGAGTTAACGCTAAAAGATTTAAACTATCAGGTACTGCCTTATAATCTAAATCAATAATTGATAAAGCTAATAATGTAGCAAAAGTTGTAAAATCAATAATATAAAAAATATTAAAGTTTTTTAATTTATAAAAAATTAAAACAGCCAAAACTCCACTAAAAAATTCTATAATCGGATATCGAATAGAAATTGATTCATTACACTCAGCACATCGGCCTCCAAGTATTAGCCAACCGATAATAGGAATATTATGCCATGGTTTTATTCTAGCTCCGCATTTAGGACAGCTGCTAGGTGGTGAAATAATACTTTTTCCAAGCGGTACTCTATAAATTACTACATTTAAAAAACTTCCTATTGCACTTCCTAAAATAAATAAAAAAATATAAACCGTTAAATTTTCCATTTTCTATTCTCCATTTTCAATTTTACATTTATTTTTTTAGAGTTAATTCTTGCCTGTTTTCCCACCCGTCTACTCAAATACATTCTAAATTTAAAATTAAATACTTAAATTCTATACAAAAAAATTAATCTTTCATTTTTCTATTTCCTTTTCCCTTTTCTAATTTACCCATTATCTCATTCGCTTTTTTATATTCCACCGAATCTTCTTTCTCTTTTTTTGAATTCATTTAAAATATTTTCAAGTTCCTCGCTGGTAAAATCCGGCCACAAAGTAGGAGTAAAAAACATTTCGGCATATGCAATTTGCCAAAGTAAAAAATTGCTAATTCTTATTTCTCCACTTGTTCGGATTAATAAATCTACATCTCTTGATATATCAAGATATTTTTGAATGTTTTCAGGTATTATATCTTCTTTATTTTCCATTACTTTTTTTACCGCTCTTGTAATTTCGTCTCTTGCTCCGTAATTGAGAGCTAAAACCTGTGTTAGTTTTTTATTGTTTTTAGTTACTTTTTTTGTATATTCTATTCTTTTTTTCAGTTTGTCGCTAAATTTTGAAATATCTCCAATTGTTTCAAATTTTACATCATTTTTTATATAAGTTTCAAGTTCTTTTTTCAGCCAGTTATCAAGAAGTTTCATTAAAAACTCTACTTCCATTTTCGGTCTTTTCCAGTTTTCAGTAGAAAAAGCATAAAGAGTTAAAATTTCAATTTCAGGGTTATTGGCACAATAAGTAGTTATTTTTTTTACAACTTCTGCACCTTTTTTATGTCCTTCAATTCTTTTTAGACCTCTTTTTTTAGCCCATCTCCCATTTCCATCCATTATTATTGCCAAATGCACATTATGCCTTTAAATTAAATAAATTTTCATTAAATTCATAAAGAGGAGTTACCTCTTTTAAAAAAGTATTTACTTTTAGATTTATTATCTGCGAATTTTCATTAATAATCTGCAATGTATTTTTAAAAGGGGAGTATATATTTAATGTTTCCTGAAAAATTTCCCCTTCAAGTTCTCCTAAATTATTAAATACAGCATAAAATTTTAACTTATTTTTATGAAATTTATATTGAAGAAGAGCCTTTTTTTTAGCATTTATAAAAATATGATAAATTTTTTGCTTAAAAGCCAGAAGAACATTCATATAAAAAATAAACTCTTCTTTATTTGATGCATGTGCAAGATGATTTAAAATTTCTTGTTTTGTATTTGTGTCTTTTGGTTCTATTTTTTCAAATAGTATAGCCAGTTTTGAAAGTTTTTTGAGATTTGAAATTTGTATATTTCCTCTAATATCTTTAATAATTGCAAAATATTTTCCTTTTTTTAGAGGGATAAAACTTTTTGTCTCAACTTCTTTGTTCCCAAGTTTTATTAAATATTTTATATCACTGATTTTCTCTTTTACTTCAAGTTTTACCGGCAGGATATTATTAAATTCAATGGATTGTAATCTGTTTAAGGTTTTTAATATTTTACCTGTTTCAGAGATTTTTAATGGCATCTACTACCTTAAAAGCAATATTTTCTTTTGAATCTTGCTTAAAATGCAAATCTTTTTTATCTGTTATGAATATTATTTCATTTTCATTGCTTCCAAAATTATTTTTTGTAAGTAAATTTAAACATATTGCATCAAGATTTTTGTTTTTTAATGTTTTTTTTGCGTAATTATATGCGTTTTTTTCGTCTCTTTCAGCCTTAAAGCCTATTTTTTTAAAAGTTTTATTTTTTAAGCTTTTTAAAATATCAATATTTTGCGTTAATTCCAAAATCATTTTTTCGCCAATTTGTTCTTTTTTGAGTTTTCCGCTTTTATATTGAGGTTTATAGTCTACAATAGCGGCAGCCATTATTAAATAATCAAGATTTTCTTTTAAAATAGCATTCAAATACTCATTTGCAGAGCTTACTTTTATCTGTTTTATCTCTTTGCTTATATTGTGCTCCTTGCTTGAAATAAGCACAACATCAGCTCCTTTTATATAAAATGCCTTTGCTAAGGCTTCTCCCATTTTTCCACTTGAAAAATTGCTTATGTATCTAACATCATCAATTTTTTCAATACTTCCACCAGCAGTTACTACGACTTTTTTGTTTTTCCAAAAATCTTCTTTATTAACCTCTCTAAGCGCTCTTAAAAATATCTCCTCAGGTTCTGCCATTTTGCCGATACCTTCATCTCCACATGCAAGAAGTCCTGAGTTTGCTTCTATGCAGTTAAGGTTTTTTATGGCTTGTTGTGTTGTTTTGTGAAGATACATATTTGTATTGGCAGCAGGTGCAAAAAGAGTAGGGGCAGTAGTTGCAAGATATACCTGCAACAAAAGATTATCGGCAATTCCTCTATAAGCCTTGTTTAGTGTATTTGCAGTTGCTGGGGCAATAATATAAATATCAGCCCATTTGGCAAAATCTATATGATTTTCACTACTAGCCCAATTTTCGGAATTTTCAGTTAAAACCTTGTTTCTTGTTAGGCTCTCAAATGTAAGAGGAGTTATAAATTTTTGAGCAGAGGGGGTCATAACCACTTTTACATTGTCTCCCCGTTTTATAAAAAGCCTTATAAGCTCACAGGTTTTATAAATTGCAATACTTCCTGTCACTCCTATTAAAATGTTCATTATTTTTTCCCAAAAAACTTATAATAAAAGTTTTTTACTATCTTCAAAGGAGCTCTGCTGATTGCAAGAGAGCCTTTTTTAATATCTTTATTTACTGTACTTCCAGCAGCAATAATTACATCATCTTCAATTACCACAGGAGCTATAAGTTGTGAATCACTTCCTACGAAAACATTTTTTCCTATTTTTGTTTTATATTTTGCTTTGCCGTCATAGTTGCATGTAATAGTCCCAGCACCTATATTTGTACCGCTGTCTATTTCAGAATCCCCAAGATAGCTTAAATGACCTGCTTTTACATCATTTAATTTAGATGCTTTTACCTCCACGAAATTTCCTATTTTAGAATCAATTATTTCACTTTTTGGTCTTATTCTTGCCATAGGTCCTATTTCACTGTTGTTAATTACGGCTTCTTCGATTACCGAATTTGCCTTGATTTTTGAATTTATTATTTTGCTTTTTTTGATAACGCATCCACTCTCAATCTCACACTCTCCATCAAACTCACTGTATGCATCGATAAATACGGTTTCAGGAAGTCTTATAATCACTCCTTCTTTCATCCATTTATCTTTTATTCTGTTGCACATTATTTTTTCTGCTTCTGCGAGGTCTTTTTTAGAATTAATACCTTTGAAATCTTCTTCATTCACTTCCAATGCTTTTACATTCAATCCATTTCTTACAGCCATTTCAATTATATCTGTTAAATAATACTCTTTTTGAGCATTATTGTTATTTAAAAGAGGAATATATTTTTCCAAAACTTCTTTTTTAAACATATAAACACCAGCATTAACATAAGGAATTTTAAGTTCTTCCTCATTTGCATCTTTTTGTTCTACTATTTTTTTAACATTTCCATTTTGTATTACAACTCTTCCATATCCGTCTGGATTGTTTAATTTCATTATACTCATTACAATATCTGCATCAATATCAAAAAATTTTTGAATTTCCTCTGTTGTTATTAAAGGCATATCTCCATTAAGTATTAAAATTTTATCTTCTATAAGAGGTATTTCTTTTAAAGCTCCGCCGGTACCGGGATATTTTTCAAGATTTTGTTTGTGGATTCTTATATTAAACTTTTCAATGGATTTTTTAACTTCTTCATATTTATGTGCCAAAATTATATCAATGCTGCTTGTGATTTTTTTAGATTGGTCGATAATATAATGAATCATGGATTTATTGCATAAAGTATGCAATACTTTTGGTGTTTGAGATTTCATTCTTGTGCCTTTACCGGCAGCGAGGATAATAATCTGGAACATACAAAAATCCTTTTTTTTGTTAAAATTATATCAAAAAAGGTTTAGTTAATGGATTTAGCTACTGTCATTGGGTTGGTAGGGGCTTTAGGTCTTATTATTGCTGCTATGGCAATGGGTGTAGGTATTGGTCCTTATATTGACCCTCAATCTGTTTTAATTGTTGTTCTTGGGTCGATAATGACTCTTTTTATTGGTTACAAAATGGATATGATGACTAAATTTGCAAAAGTATTTATGATTGCAATTAAGCCTAGTTATCAACCCAATTATGAGGAATTAATTAAAAAACTTGTTGATTATGCTACTCAGGCAAGGCGTGATGGAATACTTTCTCTTGAAAGCGCTGCTGCAAATGAAGAGGATGAGTTTTTAAAAAAAGGTCTTTCAATGGCAGTAGATGGAAATGAACCCGATACAATAAGAGAACTGCTTGAAATTGATATAGAGCAAATGGATGAAAGGCATAAAAAAATGGCTTCAATTTTCAGTAACTGGGCAGGACTTGCAGGTGCTATGGGAATGATTGGTACCCTTGTTGGACTTGTTGCTATGCTTCTTAATATGTCAGATCCTAGTGCTATTGGTCCTGCTATGGCAGTTGCATTACTTACAACTTTATATGGAGCAATGATAGGTAATATTTTTGGTAATCCTATTGCAAATAAATTAGGTCTTAGAAATTCAGATGAAATTCTTGCCAAAACAATGATAATTGAAGGTATTATGTCTATTCAGGCAGGTGATAATCCAAGAACTCTTGAAGCTAAACTTTTAAGTTTCTTGCCTCCAAATCAAAGAAAGTCTCAATTTGAATAGGAAAAAAAGTGGCTAAAAAATGTAAATGTGAATGTCCTGAATGTATGCCGGAGTGGCTTGCTACATTTGGGGATTTAATGAGTCTTCTTTTATGCTTTTTCGTTTTGCTTCTTTCTATGTCTACAATGAATGCAAAAAAAGTACAAGAAGCAATAGGATCATTGGCAGGAGCTTTGAGCGTTCTTGAAGGTGGTACGCAAACAGAAGTTAGCAGAAACAGAATTCAAAAAGCCACTCCCATACAAAAGAATGAAGAAACTGCTCAGACGGTTAATAGACTCTCAGCAGCTATTGCTGAATTTAAGCAGTTTACATCAGGTGGAAAAGGTCCATCAATAACTCTAAAAGAAGCCGAACAAGGTTTTTTTATTAGACTTCCAGCAGACATTACATTTGCTCCTGGAAGTGCAAAAATTACAAATACAGATACATTGCTTTTTTTGAAAAGAATTGCTTTAATTATAAAAGAGTATTTGCCAAAAAATATTCAAATTCAAATAAGAGGATATACAGACAATACACCGCCTCCTCCCACATCACCTTATACTGATAACTGGGAGCTTAGTGCGGCAAGGGCATTAAGTGTTTTGAAAGTATTAATAAAAGATGGAGTAAATCCAAAACAGTTAAGTGCAGCAGCATATGGTCCTTATCATCCAATTGCTAGTAATGCAACACCTGAGGGAAGAGCAAAAAATAGAAGGGTAGAAATATGGTTTTTTGCTGCTCAAAACAATCCAAATAAAATAAAAAAATCAATTCTTGATAGGATGAAATGAAAAAATTAATTATTTTTCTTTTATTAAGTGGAATAATTTTTGCGGCTACTAGTCCACAAATACCGACAGTAAATTTATCATTAAGTGCTCCTTCTTCACCGAAACAGTTAGTTACAACTATGAATATAATGCTGATTTTGACTATTTTAGTTTTGGCTCCAAGTATTGTTTTAGTTGCTACAAGTTTTGTAAGAATACTTGTGGTTTTTGGTTTTTTGCGTCAAGCACTTGGTACCCCACAGTCTCCTCCAACGACTCTTTTAGTTTCATTGGCTTTGGTTCTTACTTTTTTTATAATGGAGCCATATGCTAAACAGGCATATAATCATGGAATTAAGCCATATATGGAAAATAAAATAGGTTATGATACAGCTATAAAAAGATCGATTAAACCTTTTAAAATATTTATGTTAAAAAATACAAGAGAAAAAGATTTGGCTCTTTTTTATAGAATAAGACATTTACCAAATCCAAAAACTCCAAATGATGTTCCTTTGACAATTCTTGTCCCTGCTTTTATGGTAAGTGAATTAAAAACTGCATTTGAAATCGGATTTTTGATATTTTTGCCTTTTTTAATTATTGATATGGTAGTTAGTTCTATTTTAATGAGTCTTGGTATGATGATGCTGCCTCCTGTGATGATAAGTTTGCCTTTTAAAATTCTTCTTTTTATTTTAGTAGATGGTTGGGATTTGATTGTAATGGGACTTGTGCAGAGTTTTAAGTAGGAAAAAGGAAGGAGGAAGTTGGAAAAAGGAAGTTGGAGAAGGGAGATGAGTAAATAGGTGAATGGTAGATGAAAAGAGGGATTTTAAATAAATGGTTTTGAGCAATGAGTTGTAATTTAAAGGAGTAAAATGACTTGCAGCAGTTTTGGAAAATGCGGAAGCTGTGTTTTATGGCAGATGCCGTATGAAAAACAGCTTGAAATGAAAAGCGAAAGATTAAAAGAAATGTTTGGTGAATTTGAAATGCCAGAGCTTGAAGTGATACACGGAAGTGATGAGCATTTCAGGGCAAGAGCAGAGTTTAGAGTTTGGCATGAGGGTGATAAAAGCTATTATGCAATGAGAAAAAGAAAAGAAGATGGAAGAGGCGTTATTCCTATTGAGGAGTGTAAAATAGTCGATAAAGCGATATATGATATTATGGATCCTCTTATTAAAGAGATAGAAAAAAACGAAAATTTAAGATTCAAACTTTATGAGATTGATTTTTTAAGTAACAGTAAAGGTGAACTTATAATAACTCTTATTTATCACAAAAAAGTTGATGAAAGCATTGCCGATGATATAAAAAAACTAAAAGATAAATTCAAAAACGCTGATTTTATCGTAAGAAAAAAGGGCAGAAAATATGTTTTTGATAAAAATTATTTAATTGAAGAGCTCAAAATTAATGATAAAATTTATAAATATAAAATTATAGAAAATACATTCTCCCAGCCAAATAGAGGAATGAATCAAAAAATGATAGAATGGGCTCTTAGAAATTCAAAAGAGCTTAAAGGTGATTTGGTTGAGCTTTACTGTGGTAATGGGAATTTTACAATTCCTCTTAGTGAGAATTTTAGAAAAGTAATCGCTACTGAAATTAATAAAGAGTCAATTGAAGCTGCTACATTTAATGCCGATATTAACGGCAGGGAAAATATCACTTTTCTTGCTATGAGCGCGGCTGAATTCAGTGCTTTAAAAAAAGAAAAGTCCCCGCTTTTAGCTTCTTATGATTTGAAAAATGTTCTTATTGACCCTCCAAGAGCTGGGCTTGATGATAAATCAAGGGAGTTTGTGAATTTGTTTGACAATATTATTTATATTTCGTGCAATCCTGAAACTTTAAAAAGGGATTTAAAAACATTGGCTAAGGGTAGAAAAATAAAAGCATTTGCCTTTTTTGACCAGTTTCCTTATACCGAGCATATGGAATGTGGTGTGGTTCTTGAAAGGGTGAATGGGTGAATGAGTAGACGGGTGGATGAGTGAACGGGTTTATGAGTAGATGAGTGGATGAGTGGATGGGTAGATAAGTGGACGAGAGAATAAATGGGGATAGAAGTAAGAAAAGAGGAAGAAATGAAAGATTTAATCGGTGAATTGTTATGGATTGTGATATTTTTAGGGATTGTTGCAGGTGTGTTTTTGGCAGAAAAGTATAAAGGAAGAAAATGAAAATTTTAGTAATAGGTCCTGGTGGAGTTGGCGGATATTTAGCTTATAGGCTCAAAAAATGCGATAATTTTGTAAGTGTTTTAGGAAGTGGGGGAGAAGTAAAAAAACTTAAAATCAAAGATGTTGACAAAGTCGATGAGGTTGATTTTGACGAGCTTGATGGGAAGTATGATATTATATTTGTAACGACAAAAAGCTATAATTTAGACGATGTTATTAAAATTTTGCCAAAATATTTAAAAGAAGATTCTATTGTAGTGCCAATATTAAATGGAATAGGGCATTTTGAAAAATTTAAAGATTTTAATGTAAAAAAAGCATGTATTTATATTCTTTCAAACAAAGAAAACGGGATAATTTATAAAAAAACACCTCTTTTTTATTTGTGTGTTGAAGATGATGAAAAATTAAGAGAAGTTTTTAAAAACTGTGATTTGAAAGTTAAGCTTTCAGACAATATCGATAAAGATATATGGAAAAAGTATCTTTTTATTTCAACTTTTGCGACTCTTCAAAGCTATTATCAAAAACCGACAGGCTGGATAATGGAAAACAAAAGAGATGAAGTGGAAAAATTTATTGATGAAGTTATAAGAATTGCTAAAATTTACGGTGTTGATTTAAGCAGTGAAAAAGAGAGAGTTATAAAACAGGCTTTAAATATTCCCTATAACTCAAAAATGAGTATGCAGATTGATTTTGAAAACAAAAACAAAACGGAAGTTGACAATTTAACGGGATTTTTAGCTAAAAAAAGCGAGTTTATAAATTCTTTTTATGAGAAGCTAAAAACCTTTCAAGAAGCATTTTAGCAACTAAGGAATCAACTCTACCGTCTCTTTTATATTTTATTTTGCCTTTCATTTCTTCTTCCACTACGGCACTTGTATAGCTCTCATCAACAAATTCTATTTTTCCATCAAAATTAATTAATGAGACAAAATGTTTTATTCTTCTTTGCATCTCTTCGTTTGTCAAAGGAAGTCCCACTACCAAAATATCCGTTTTATATTCTTTGAGCAAATTTTCAACTTCTCTTGCGGCCTGATTGCGGTTTTTGCGTATAATTGCAGGAAGTGGAACTACAACGGAAGCGTTTGGAGTGTAAGCTAAACCTATTCTTTTTAATCCTACATCAATTGCAACAATTCTTTCCATATTTCAGCCTTTTGATTTAATTTCATTCTAGCATTAAGCGGGCTTGGACTTGGCAAATAGATTGGAGAATTGAGAATGGAAAACGGAGAATTTTTAAAATGTTTTTTTAATACTTTCTCACCAAGTCTGCTGGTAACCGCTACTTTTTTAATATTCTGGTATTTTTTTAAAAGTGATTCAAGAGGGCAGGGTTTGATATTTGTTAAATTGTCATCTCGTGAATTTCCTTTACTTCTTTCACATTCGCATATTGTATCCCACAGGGCAATTTTATGTTTTTTTAGAAAATTTATTTTTTCTTCAATACTTTTGGGCTCGTTTTCGTTAAAAATGATACTTAAAATTTTCCAAAACTGATTTTGCGGATGAGAGTAATAAAATTCATTTTCAAATGATTTGATTGATGGAAAAGTTCCAAGTATTAATATTTCACTATCCTCAAAAATAATAGGTTTAAATGGATGAGTTAATTTTCCATTCTCCATTCTCAATTCTCCATTAATTAAAATATACTTTTCCGTTTTTTATATTTACTTTTCCATCAAGCTCCATTTCATAAAGCTGTGAACCGTATTTTTTTAAAGCTTCATTTAGAGTTAAAACATTTTGAGTATTTTTAATTCCTAAATTTTTGCAAAATTCATCAATATCCCATATAACTTCCGCTTGATTTGTATTAGCAAGATATCTAGTGCCTGAGCTTTCATTTATTCTGTGTGGAATGACATAAACTTTTTTGCCGTATTCTTTTGCCCATTCAAAACTTCTCATACTTCCACTTTTTTTGTCTGCTTCTGTGATAATTACAAAATCACTAAGTCCCACAATAATTCTATTTCTTTGTAAAAACGTATGTTTGTAAGGTCTATAATTTTTCTCATATTCACTTAAAGCAAGTGCATTTTTATAGATATTTCTTATAAGGTTTTCGTTTGATTTTGGATAAATTATATCAAGAGATGAGGGAGATACAAATATTGTATTTGGATATGCACCTTTGTGTGCTTCGGTATCGACTCCTAATGCCCCGCCAGTTATAATGGTATATTTTTGTGAGAGTTTTTTTGATAAAAGATAAGTTATCTCTTTTGTATATTTACTGGATTTTCTGCTACCAACTATTGCAATTTTTGGTTTTTCAAGAAGAGTCAAATTTCCTTGATAAAAAAGTTCAAAATCTTTTATTTTAATTTTTTGCATATTTTGCAAGCTCATCTATATAAACCACATCAACTTGGTTTAAAATATCTTTTGAGTTTTTAATTGTTTCAAGAGTAATTTTGTGAGGATGTCCTATTGCAATTGCATATCCTCTTTTTTTAGCAAGTTTAACTGCTTTTCTTAGCTGATTTCTTATATATTGAGGATTTTGTTTATTATCTAAAAAAATATCTCTTTGAAATAGAGGGATTTTATATATCGTATCAACAATTTTTGATTTTGAATTAGGTGTTGTTTTTGAATCGACAAAACCTAAATGGTCTTTTTTTAATGCAATAAAAAGATAATTCATTGCTTGGAGGTTTGATGTGAATTTACTTCCTGTATGATTATTAATAAAATGAGCATTTGGAAATTCTTTTTTCAATTTATCAATAGTACTTTTGATTTTGTAATAACTATCATCCGCAAGCAGTGTATCAGATTCAGGATGGGCAAAATGAATAGCTTGCATTGGAACATGAATCATATAATCTTTAAATTCTCTTGCAAATATAGGAGTATACGGATGTCTTTTTGTGGATGGAAAAAAAGAAGGAGTAATATGATAAGGAATAGATTTTATTAAGTTTACTTCATATTTAAATGCTACATCGTCTATAATTATGACTAATTTTGGTTTTTTTGTTTTAATTTTTTTATTTATTTCATTTTGTTTTGTAAAAGTTTCTTTTGCTGATGTATTATGATATTTTGAAGCTTGCATATAATCTACAATTTCAGAATTTTTTATTTGTTTGTTTTTATGGGTATTTTTTTTTATTTCTTTTGATAATTGATCTATTTTTTTTTGAAGCGTAATTAAAGTATTTTGATATTTTTTTATCTCTTTTTTTGATTCTTTTTGATTTATTACATAACCTGATAT
>JALWNI010000119.1 GCA_027083695.1 Nautiliaceae bacterium
ACAGGTCCCGGGAATATTTTTGTTGCAACTGCCAAAAAACTTGTTTACGGAGAAGTTAATATCGATATGATTGCAGGTCCTAGTGAAATAGGAATACTTGCAGATGAGAGTGCAAAACCGCATTATTTGGCAATTGATCTTCTCTCACAGGCAGAACATGACGAAATGGCAAGTTCTATTTTGATAACAGATTCAAAAGAGGTTGCGGACTTGACAGCTGTAAAAGTACAAGAGTTTTTAAAAGAGCTTGATAGAGTTGAGATTGCAAGAAAATCTATTGAAAAAAGAGGTGCAATAATCGTAACAAACGATATGGATGAAGCTATTATGCTTATGAATAAAATAGCACCCGAACATCTTGAAGTAATGACAAAGAATCCTTTTGAATTTTTGCCTAAAATCAAAAATGCAGGAGCGATATTTTTAGGAGAAAATACACCTGAACCGATTGGGGATTATATTGCAGGACCTAATCACACGCTCCCGACAGGTGGAACTGCTAAATTTTATTCGCCTTTAAATGTGGAAATTTTTATGAAAAAATCTTCTGTTATTTATTTTAGCAAAGACGCGATAGGAGAGATGGGTGAAGCGTGTGCGATTTTAGCGCATACCGAAATGCTAACAGCACATGAAAAATCAGTATTAGCAAGATTAAATGATAGAGAGAATTAGTGATTTTATAATCTCTCTTCTTCCTTCAAATGCTGTTGTTTTTATAATTTATTTAGCAGGTATAACGCTTTTTTCTGTTGCTTTTATTTTGATTTTATCGAGAAAAAAACCAAAGAAAAATCAATCAATTAAACAAAACAACAATGTAACGATTGATAATTTGCTTGAAATCGCTAATAATCCCAAATCTACTTTAAATGATCTTATATTTACATTAGAATATTTTTTTGAAAATTTTAAAATAAAAGAAAATAAAAAAAAGTCATTTGAATTGTTTAAGAAAGTTTTAAATCATAAAAATCGTTCTAAAAAGGTATTTGATATTTTTCATGGAAAGATTTTACCTGCGAATTTAGATTACAAAGAAGAACTTAATGAGTTAGAAAAAAAAGCTTTAAACAATAAATAAAGACAGAATTAAACTCTGTCTCTTAGATTTAGAGCTGTAATAACTTCTAAATATTTATTATGGTCTTTTCTTTTTAGGTATCTCATAAGTCTTTTTCTTTGACCTACGAGTTTAAGTAGACCAAGTCTGCTTGAATGGTCGTGTTTGTGTTTTTTAAGATGTTCGTTGATTTCATTGATTCTTTCAGTCAAAAGTGCGATTTGAACCGCAGGACTTCCAGTATCTTTTTCATCATTTCCGAATTTAGCGATAATTTCTCTTTTTTTCGCCGAATCCAAAGCCATGTCAGCCTCCTGATTGGTAAATTTTCATTTGCATGAATTGAACTGAAAGTATATCTTTTTTTTTATAAAAAAGCAAATTTTTGATAAAATTCTTTTTTTAATAAAAAATAATTAAGATAATATTGGTATAATTTTCAAAAAGGATATATATGCTTTTTACAAAATCAACTGCATATGCACTTCAAGCATTAATAGAACTTTCAACGTATAATAAACCAATAGATGTTAATACTCTATCTGAAAAAACAGATATCCCAAAACCTTTTTTAGCAAAACTTTTGCAAAATTTATCAAAAAAAAATATTATAAAATCTTATAAAGGGATCCATGGAGGATTCTTGCTTACAAAAAAGCCTGACGAAATAAAAATTATAGATATTTTTAAAACAATCGAAGATAAAGATTCATTAGTTTTTTATTGCTCTTCAAATGCAAAAAACTGTACAAGGGAAAGAAGTTCCATATGCTCTACACTTCCATTTTTTGCAAAACTTGAAAATGAAATTGAAAAAATTATTGAAAATTATACATTAGCTGATGTAATAAGGATAAAATCTGATAAATAAAATAAAAAATTCATTAAAACTTCTTAGTGAAGTTACAGATATTGGTGTTGTTGTTTTTGTTTTTTCCATACTTTTAATAATAATAGTTCCATTACCGAGTTCTTTTTTAGATTTTTTCTTAACAATTTCTCTGGCGGTATCGGTTTTAATACTTTTATTAGCACTGTATATTCCAAAACCAACTGATTTTACTACATTTCCTACATTGATTTTAATTGTTACGCTATATAGGCTTTCTTTGAATGTAGCAACTACAAGAATGATTCTTTCAAAAGGTTATCAAGGACCTGATGCTGTAAGTAAAATAATAAGTGCTTTTGGAGAATTTGTCGTAGGCGGTAATTATATTATTGGAATTATTGTTTTTATCATTCTAGTAGTTATAAATTTTCTTGTAATTACACAAGGCTCTACAAGAGTTGCAGAGGTTGCAGCTAGATTTACTCTTGATGCATTACCCGGAAAACAAATGGCAATTGATGCAGATTTAAATGCTGGACTTATCGATGAGGCAGAAGCTAAAAGAAGGAGAGAAGAGCTTATAAAAGAAGCAAATTTTTATGGTGCAATGGATGGTGCTAGTAAATTTGTAAAAGGTGATGCTATTGCAGGTATTATTATAACAACTGTCAATATTATTGCAGGTTTTTTAATAGGTGTGTTTCAGCATAGTATGGATTTAGCGCAAGCGGCTCAAACATATACTGTGTTGACAATAGGTGATGGACTTGTTTCTCAATTACCGGCATTGATGACATCAACAGCAACAGGTATAATAATTACCCGTGCAACAAAAGATGAAACAAATTTTGCAGAAGGTGTAATAAAGCAGCTTGTAAGAGATTATAAAGTAATGTTTATTGTAGGGACTATTTTGATTTTTATGGCTTTTATTCCCGGATTCCCAAGAGCCAGTATGATATTTGTAGGATTTAT
>JALWNI010000120.1 GCA_027083695.1 Nautiliaceae bacterium
ACTATATTGCTTAAAAAATTTTTCCATGGAGGTATAGTTTTAGAATGTTTTCTATAAAATAAATAAAGTTCAAATCCATCTTTTTCTGAAATTTTTAATTTTTGAGGTTTGTATTTTTCATGATTGTTTACTTTTAATTCTTTTAATAAATATCTTTGTTTTTGTTCATATATTTTTTCATTGTTTTCGAAAATCTCATAAATTTTTTTTGTAATTTTATTATTTCTATGGATTAAATATACTCCCACTTGCCATTTTTCACTCATTTTAATCTCCCTCACACCACCCAAATATCACTCTCAGGGCTTAATTCTTTTAATGTTTCTTCAAAGTTGATTTTGTCGTTATCGGTTTTGAATGAGTTATCTTTTAAAACTATTTTTTGAGGTTTAAATTTAGCTAATTCTTTTGCTAAGTTTTCATCTACGTTGCTATCAAAACAAGCTATAAGTAAATTATTTTCTACAAAATAGACTTTTTTATTTAAAATCTCTTTTGTTTTTATATTTAGAGTGAGTTTTAGTCCAAGATTAAGTATAACTTCAAAAAGCAAATCAAGCTCATTTCTATCTGGCTTTATATTATCAACATCTTCAAAAAGGTTGTTTTGGTCTATTTCGCTTATATCTTTTGATTCTTTGAAGTTTGAAGTATCAATCCTAAAATATCTAAACCCCATATCAATTCTCAATTCTTCATTCTCCATTCTTAATTTTTCAGCAGCACGAATTATTCTTTCTCTTCCTATATCGCAAATTGTTTTATATCCTGCTTTGTAGGCTTCGCTTTTCTCATCAATAATTTCAGGAATTTGCACCATTATAAATTGTCTATCTCCTCCATCTTCTGCATTAAGCTCCATAACTGCGTGTGCTGTTGTAGCTGAACCTGAGAAGAAATCGAGGATGATGTCGGATTTTGAGGTAGATTGTTTCAGTAATATTTTAATTAAATCAATACTTTTTGGATGATCAAAATATTGTCCTCCAATTATATTTCTTAATTGTTTAGTAGAATTTGCATTCAAAAAATCCCCAAGTAATGAACTTATAGGTTTAAAAGATGATTTAACTTCACTTTTATGTCTTTTATACATTGGAGTTCCGTTAGGGTTTTTAGGAAAAATTATTTTTCCTTCACTTATTAATTGATTCATTCTTGATTTTTCATAAGCCCATACTCTATTTGGATTACATTTATAAACTATTCCTGTTTTAGGGTCAACAATATCATAAAATAAATTAGGTCTTTCAGAAGCAGTTTTATTACAAGTTAAATTATCAACTGCCCATTCACCTCTTGGGTCATTATCTGGATTTTTATAATTAGAAAAATCTTTTTCAATTCCCCTTAATGAAAAACTATCTTGTTTTGAATAGCATAAAATATATTCATGGTCATTTGAAACAAATTTTTTTGCATCATTTGCCCCTGTCCTTTTCCTCCACACAAACTGAGCCACAAAATTCCCCTCTCCAAAAATCTCATCACAAATATGTCTTAGATTATGTACTTCATTATCATCAATTGAGATAAATATAACCCCATCTTCTTTTAACAAATCCCTTGCAATTAAAAGTCTTTCATACATCATACTAAGCCAATCACTGTGAAACCTGCCGTTGCTATCGGTGTTTTTATATAACTTTACTCCCTGTTCATCAATCGCTTCAATCTCTTCTTCATATTCGGCTTTATTTTTAGTGAAATTATCTTTATAAATAAAATCTTTTCCCGTGTTATATGGAGGGTCGATATAAATCATTTTGATAGAATTTAAATAACTCTCTTGAATAATTTTTAAGGCTTCAAAATTATCGCCTTCAATATAAAGATTTTTTGTATTTTCAAAATCAACTGACTTTTCTACAACTGGCCTTAGGGTTTTATTTAAGGAAGTGTTTGCTTTTAGTATTGACTCTTTTTTTCCTACCCAGTTTAGCCCGTATCTTTCTTTACATCCGTCTATCAAATAATCACTTAAAATCTGCTTTAAAAGCTCAAAATCAACTTTTCCTTCTTTTACAACATTTGGAAAAATAGTTGATAATTTTTGAATGTTTTCTTTTGCTAAATCTTTTGAGCCAAGTTTTAATTTTTGCACGGCTTATCCTTATGGTGTGTAGTAAAATAAAATTTTTTAAATTAAAATATCATATTTGGTTAAATAAATGAGTATTATAAATTACTTTTTTATATTTAATTGTTTTTATTGATACAATCATAACAAAAATTTCAGAAAGTAATTTATAAAAAAAATTTAAATGGTATAAGTAATAGTGTGGAAAAGTATATATACATTGCAAATGTAGTTGGTATGGAATATTCGGCGACAAAATTATATTTAAGAAGTTAAGAGAATACATTTTGATCAAATATTAATGATGTGATGCAATATTCTTAAAGATGGTTATGAAAAGATATTGAGGGTAAATACATATAGAAGCGTATTTTATTGTTTACAACATATTTAATTTGTTATAATCATATAAATCAATGATGTGGGAGAGATGCACTTGATTATAGTTTCTACAAATTTATAGTCTTCTATAAAATCCTCTAAAATACGAACTTTTGAAAGTTTTATTGTTTATATACTTCCAAGGTGGATAACGGATATTTGGAGTATAATCCTGCTTATTCGATTAAGATTGAGAGGATTTTACCAAAACACCAAGAACGGCATATGGAAGCAATTACTGATGAAAGTGAATTAAGAAAGCTGTATAAACAATACTTGATAAAATTTTACAGTTTCAGGCACTTACATTACTTTGTAACGGTAATATGAGAAATCTTAAATGGGAATACATTGATTGGGATAAAAAGATTATAATTTTTCCAAAAGAGAGTATGAAAG
>JALWNI010000121.1 GCA_027083695.1 Nautiliaceae bacterium
TTACCTGTTATTCCACCGAAACAACACTTGTATTGAAACAAAAGCACTTTTACTTAAATCGCAGGAACTATGTGAATTCCACCGAAACAACACTTGTATTGAAACATGTTAAAATTTTCCGCTTTAAATTTTTCAAGTTCTTATTCCACCGAAACAACACTTGTATTGAAACAATGCTAAAAGAGAAATCAAAAAGACCTCTTCCTAAATTCCACCGAAACAACACTTGTATTGAAACTAATGTAATAAGTGCATTAATTTTAAGGGAAAAATAATTCCACCGAAACAACACTTGTATTGAAACATATAAAGTCCGTGATACTTTTTATTCGGCACAGATTACACCGAAACAACACTTGTATTGAAACTTCAGTATACTAATCCCAAATTCTTTATCCTTAACATTCCACCGAAACAACACTTGTATTGAAACCCTATTGTATATGTCCTCTCTTTGCCGTCTATTCTAATTCCACCGAAACAACACTTGTATTGAAACATCTCTTTTAAAATATTTACGCTTCTTCTTGTAATGTATTCCACCGAAACAACACTTGTATTGAAACGCGTTTAGAGTATTTTCAATTCTCTCTTGCATAATCATTCCACCGAAACAACGGTTGTTTTAATCTAATCAAATTAAGCTTATTAACAAGGCTAAATAAGAATCAATTAAAGCATTGCTGAATATTTATCAATAGTAAGAATATTATGTTAATTATATAGAAAAATTGTTTAATATTAAATGTCGGAACAAATTTAGAATATATTTAATTAATGTGGTTTAGAATATATTTAATTAATATGGAAAATATATTTACATAATGAAAATATATTTACATAATATATGGAATATAAATGGTAATTATAAAAATATAAAAAGAATTTAATATCAATTTTAAATAAAAAATTATAATCAATAAAAAATAATAAAAAAACTAAAATAATTTTTAAAGTTTTAAATAAAAGTACCGATAATGAAAATAGAGAGAGCTTTGAAGGAGGAAAAATTGGGATGCTAAATTTAGAACAAAAGTGTAGCAAGCTTAATGAAGATTGTTTAGGTATTGTTTTACATCTTCTAAAATTTTCAAATCTTTCGTTTCATCAAAATAATTAAAGCTCTCTCCGCTTTGATTTTTACCATCAAGCAAATCTCCGGCTTTTCTAAACTGCAAATCAAGTTCGGCTATTTTGAATCCGTCAAGTGTTTTGGCAAATTCTATAAGTCTTTTATTATTTTTATCATTTGTATATAAAAAGCAATATCCTTTTTGTCCGTATCTTCCGACTCTTCCTCTAAGCTGATGGAGTGTGGCAAGTCCGAGTCTCTCAGCCCCTACGATTACAATAGTTGTGAGTTTTGGAAGAGAAATTCCAACTTCTATAACGGTCGTGGTTATTAAAATTTTGCCTTTTTCTCTAAATTCTTTTAAGACTTCTTCTTTGTTTTTGTCTTTTCCGTGTGTTATATAAACTCCGTCAAAATGTTTAAGCCAGAAATGCTTGCCTTCTTCTATACTTTGGTATTCAAAATTTTGCGATTCTTCTACGAGAGGGTATACGATTATTACCTGATTGCCTTGATTTATTTCACTGTTTATATGATTTATTAAATTTTTAAAATCTTCTTTTGAGATTATTTTGGTATCGATATCCTTTTTGAAAGGAAGTTCTTTTATCAAAGAGACATTTACAAAACTGCTTAGAATCAAAGCCTGAGTTCTTGGAATAGGGGTTGCGCTGAATTGAAAATAGTGGGGGCGTTTTTTATTTTTTGTAACAAGCTTTTCAAGCATTGCCCTTTGATTGGTGCCAAATCTATGCTGTTCATCCACCATCACAACATTGACTTCCGGCAAGTCCTGATATAGCAAAGCATGAGTTCCTATCAAAAGATTTGCTTCATGTAACTCATTTTGAGTGAATTTACTTTTTTGAGTAACTAAAACTATCTTAAATTTTTCATTTTTTAGATATTTATTCGCTTCTTCAAAAATCTGTTCTGCCAAAATGGAAGTAGGGCACATAATAATGGATTTTTCAGCCATAAAAGCGGTTGTGAGCATAACTATTGTTTTGCCGCTTCCGACATCTCCTATTATCACTCTTCTTGATTGAATAGGTTTTGAGATATCATTTTGAATTTCTTTGATTACTTTTATCTGGTTGTTTGTAAGTTTAAAAGGCAGGCTTTTTATAAATTCATCAGGGCTTTTTTTGATTTCATATGAAGGATATGATGTTTTTTTGTGTTCTAATTTATATAAATAATTGAAAATTTCAGCCCATTTAAGTGCATAAGTTATTTTTCTTTCCTCAATATCTTCGTAATTTCTTGGAAAGTGCATATAATATAAAATCTCTGCGATATTTTTTGGAAGAATTGAGAGATTTTCAAGCGTTACATACTTTTTGATAAGAGTTTTTAGGCTTTTTTGATTGATTTTTGTTGAATATATGGGGATTATTGCACCGATTTGAGTTATAGGTTTTGGCTGGATAATCTGATTGTTTGTAACAGCGCCTCTTATGAAAAGGGTGTTTCCTTTTTTGAAGGTTGCATGGTGCCACTTTTTAAACACAAAAAAGACTCCCCAAACAATAGTATTTACATTTTTTAGAAACATTTTGATTCTTGTAGTTTTGGGAGTTTTTGAAACAGATAAAATTTCGGCTTCAAAAGCCTGAGGTTTGCCTGTGATGAAAGGATAGAGGTTGTTATCCTCCCATTCTTTGGGTTTTATTAAAGCAAGTTCAAGAGGAGTGCTGACTCCAAGTTTTTTAGCGCTTTGTTCAGTTATTTTCATTTGTGACAATTGAAAAACTTAAATTTTTAATTTCATCGTGTTTTTTGATGAAGTCGTTTAGCGTATTTAATTCAAGCGAATTTATCATTTCAAGTTCTTTTTCATAATATCCTTTTGGCAGATTGTAATAATACTCTTTGAATTTTCTAAGAAGTCTTTGGGCTAAGAGTTCATTTCTAAGCGGTTCGCTTCCGATAAGAAATTTTTTTGCCTGATTCAGCTCTTCTTCGCTTACTCCGTTTTTGACAAAATCATTAATAAGCTCTTTTACAATGTTTATGGCATCATCTGTGTTTTCAAGTTTGGTTTGGAGGTGTCCTTTTAGGATTGTGTAAGTTTTTTGAAATTCGTTTTGGGCGTATGCTGAATATGCATAGCCTCTTTTTACTCTTATCTCTTCCATCATTCTGCTTCCAAATCCCCCGGCTCCAAGTATAAAGGTTGCAACTTTTGCAAGATATAATTCATTATTTGCGATATCATATTCAGAGCCAAAGTAGATATAACTTTGTTCTACTAAGTGTTTTTCTGTGATGTTTCCATGTTTTGGTTTGAAAAATTTATCTTTTTTAATATCTTTTGAAGGGAAAACATCAAGAAAATCTTTTATATCGATTTTTTTTCCTCCGTTTATAAAAACAGCTGATTCTTTGGAATATAAAGTAAAATGTTCTTTTATATCATCTAGTGTTATTTTTTCTATTTCATCGCCGATAACAGGATGCTGTAAAGGTGTATTTTTAAAAATTGTCTTAAAAAGGTTTTGATTGGCAATATAGTCGTAGTTGTTTTTGAGGGTTTCTTTTTTTGCAAGGAGTTCGAGTTTGCTTTTTTCAAGAGCTTCTTGCGTAAAATTTGGATTTTCGAGCAGTTCAAGAAGTTTTTTTATTGCAAAATTTTTCTTCTCGTTTAGAAATACAAGTGAAATTGTTGTGAATTCTTTATTTGCAGATATTGTAAGATTGATAGCTTTTTCTTCAAGTGCGGAATAAAATTTTTCTTTTTCTTTGAGTGTGCCTCTTTTGTTGAGCATATATGCACACATATTGGCAACACCGTCTTTTGCGAATACGCTTCCGGTGTTTTTAAAAATTATTTCAAATATAGTTCTTCCAAGAGTGTCTTTTTCGTATATCAGATACATTTTTCTCCTTAGTGTTGTTGTGAATTTAGCAGAATCGTTGCGCTATTTTCAAGTATTACAGCTTTTTTTAGTATTTCCCTAATATCACGAGATGTTATAAACACTCCATAACCTTTTATGATTACAATATCATTTTCCTTTAAATTTTTTGAAATTATATACTCTTTATTTTCTTCCCATTCTATTGTATTGATGATTTCTATAATAGGGACTTTTTGAATATATTTTTTACCGAGCTGGTCAATAGGATTTAGGTAACTGTGATGTTCAAGAGAAAAAGTGATGGTATTTATAGGGAAAATATTTGCTATTGCTTTGGTACTTGAAATATTTTCATAAATTTTTGAATGAGTTTTTATATCATTGCTTGTCTCTTTCCATGAAAGGTCGCTTTTTAATATGTGAACCTTTTTGAAAAAATCATCTTCAAGTATATGTTTGTTTTGTTTGTTGATAAGCATTTGGTCAGTTTGAAGTTTGAGAGATATGCTTCCTATTCCCATATTAAGAAAATTTTTATTAAATAGAGCTTTTGCTACGAGTAAATATTCATCAATAATTGTTCTTGTTATCAAACACAGCCTTTTTTGTTACAATTATATCAAAAAGGAGAAATATTGGATATTCCTCATATACCCGTTTTACTCAATGAGACGGTGGATTTATATAAAAAAAATATGAAAAATAACGGATATTTTATTGATTGTACTCTCGGATTTGGAGGACATAGCGAAAAAATACTTGAAATTTTTCCAAATATAAAATTAATAGGCATAGACCAAGATAAAGAAGCTATGGACTTTGCAAAAAAAAGGCTTAAAAAATATTCAAACAGAGTGGAATTCATAAACAAAAGGGCAAGCGATGCGCTTAAAGAACTAAAAGGTTTCGATATTTCGGGAGTGCTTGCCGATATAGGGGTTAGCAGTTATCAGCTTGATAATAAAGAGAGGGGATTTACATTTGATGCGGATACGCTTGATATGAGAATGAATAAAAACCAGAAATTCAGTGCTTATGATGTTATAAATTTTTACGATAGAAACCAGCTTGAAGATGTTCTTAAAAAATACGCGGAAGAGAGGCAATTTAAAAAAATTGCAGATTTTATAATCAAAAACAGACCCGTTAATTCAAACCGTGAACTTGCCGATATTTTGCATAAAGCCGGTGTAAAAGACAAAAAAAGAATGGCTCCTATTTTTCAGGCGATAAGAATAGAAGTAAATAATGAATTAAAAGAGCTTGAAAATATACTTGATAATGTTGAAAATATAGCAAAAAATGGTACAATTTTAGGAATAATATCCTTTCATTCATTAGAAGACAGGATTGTTAAAAACCGATTTAAAGAATGGGCGAGAAAATGTATCTGTCCTCCGGAAGCTTTCAGATGTGAATGCGGAGGAGATAACCAAAAAGGGGTAATATTATCCAAAAAACCGATAATTGCAACAAAAGAAGAGATAAATAATAATCCTAGAAGTAGAAGTGCGAAACTCAGAGGTTTTAAATTTACAAAGGGAGAAAATGGATGAAAAAAGTGTTCTTTTAGAAGAAGTAACTCCTCATATACAAACTAATTCTTTATCAGTTTCTATTATTAAAAATTTGATAATTGTAATTGCATTTGCATTTGCTCTTTTTTTGCCAAAAATTTATATATCTTCTCAAATTTATTTAACTTCTGTTAAGATTAATAAAAAATTAAATGAATATTATTCATTAAAGGCTGAAAATTCGATACTTTTGTCAAAAATAGAAAAAATTAGATTTAAAAATAGACTAAATATAGATTCTTTTTGATAAAATACCCTCAAAAAGAGGGTAGATGAAAAGATTAATAGAATTTTTCTTAAAAAATACGGCATTTACGCATACTTTATTTGTAATTGTTATACTAATGTCTATAATTGCATACAGAAATGTTCCAAAAGAACTCTTTCCTCCTGCAACTCTTGATAAGATATTAATACAAGGTGCATATCCCGGGGCATCTCCTGAAACACTTGATAAAATGGCAGTTACTCCTATTGAAGATGAAATAAAAAACTATCCAGAAGTTGCAAAAATGGAGAGTGTTATTAGTAATGGAAATTTTGTAATTACAGTAGATATTAAACCCGGCAGTAACAAACTGGTGTTATTGAGTGATTTTAAAAATGTAGTGGCAAATATAAAAAGAGATTTGCCGAGTGATATGAATGAACCAACTGTTACGATAGCCAAAAAAGCATTTCCTTTAATGTTTATTTCCGTTGCAAGCAAAACATTAAATAAAGATCAGCTTTTAGCAGTTGCAGAGGATGTTAAAAAGAAACTTTCAAGATTAAAAGATTTAAGTGAAATTACAATAAGAGGTAAAAGTGATAAAAATATCTATTTTGAACTTAATAATAAAAAAATAGAAGCCTTAGGACTTAATAAAAACTTAATTATTTCTGCTCTAAGCGGTATTAATACAATTTTCCCTGTCGGTAAAATTGAAGGAAAACAGCACTATTTTGTATCTTTTTTTCCTCAGGGTATTAAAGATTTTAATTCTACTATTTTAAAAATAGGAGATAAAATAATCAGACTTAAAGATATTGCTGTTATAAAAAGAGCTTATGCAACTCCTACTCAGATTGGGAAATATAATGGTATTCCAAATCTTACACTGGATGTAAGAAAAGGTGAGAGTGGAGATGCAATTGCTCTTAGTAAAAAAATTAGAGAAATTCTTAAAGAATATCACAAAAAACATCCCGAAGTGATTTTTGGTATTTCAACTGATACTAGCAAATGGGTAGCAAACAGATTTAATACGGTAGTGAGTAATATTATTTTTGGACTTATTTTGGTCTTTTTTGTAATGTGGATATTTTTAAATTGGAGAATTTCATTTGTTGTAACTCTTGGGATTCCAACTTCTTTTGCAATAGCTTTAATTTTTTTAGATTATTTTAATTATTCATTGAATCTTTTATCAATGCTTGGCGCATTAATTGCTCTTGGAATGATAGTTGATGAAGCTATTGTTGTAGGTGAAAATATATATAGACATATGGAAATGGGAAAAGACAAACTACAAGCGGCAATTGATGGAAGTATGGAAGTGTTTTGGCCTGTTGTAGCATCTGCTCTTACCACCGTTCTTGCATTTTTACCTATGCTTTTGATAAAAGGTGAAATTGGTGTATTTATAAAAATTTTACCGGTTATGATATCAATTTTGATAATAAGTTCACTTCTTGAAGCTTTTGTGTTTTTACCGCTTCATTCCAAAGAGATGTTAAAAATAAGTACAAACGATAAAAAAGAGATGTTTTGGGAAAAATTTCAGTCTTTTTATAGAAATCTTCTTTGGTTCTTTTTTAAATTCAGATATTTCGTTTTAATATTCTTTTTAATTATAGTACCTTTTATGACTTTTGAAGGGTTTAAGCATTCTAAATTCCAGCTATTTCCTACATTTGATGCAAGTCAGATATATGTAAATGGTGCTTTTGAGACAAATTATACTATTACTCAAACTGCAAAAGCTATAAGACCAATAGAAAAAGTTTTGAAAAAATATTTAGGTAAAGATGTTGAAGGGTTTACAACAGTTGTCGGTATGAAAATGAATAACAAAGGTGAGGCGAATACAGGAGCAAATTATTTTCATATTTTTGTAGATTTATATGATAAAAAACCAACTGATATTTACAATAGATATATTGCTCCAATTTTTCAGCCGGTAAAAATCAAACATCAAACTAGAACATTAACATCGCAACAATTAGCTGCATTGATAAAAAAAGATTTAAGTAAATTACATATTAGAGGCATTAAAGAGCTTAATGTTATAGTGCCACAAGCCGGTATTGTAAAGAGTGATATTGTTATAAGTATAGCTGGAAATAAGCAAAAAGATGTGCTTTGGGCAATACATCTTCTTGAAAAAAAGATGAAAAAAATGAAAGGTGTTTATAATATATATGATGATGCAGAGCTTGGAGCATATGAAGTTAAACTTAAAATAAATAAATTTGGAGAAAAATTAGGGTTTAATGAAGGGAATTTATTTACACAATTAAGAGCATTTTTTGGAGAAGCTGAATATGATAAAACATTTGATAAAGACGGCATTGTTAAGATAATTTTGAAAGATATTAATAAAGATAAATTTAATGAACTTAAATTTTTTAGGGTGAATATCCCAAACACAAATGAATATATTGAACTTAATAAAATTGTTAATTTTGTAACTTACCGCTCTTTTAAAAAAATACATAAATATAATGGAGTTGCTGCTAAAAGCGTATATGCAAGTGTAAATAAAAAAATATTAACTGTGGGTGATTTTTACAAAAAAATAGCTCCCGTATTTAATAAGATCAAAAAAAGGGGGCTTGAAATTATAATAGGAGGAGCGGCAAAAACCAGTAAGAGTTTTATGAAAGATTTAAAAGAATCATTGGTAGTTGCAGTATTGCTTATCTTTTTGATTCTTGTTTTAATGTTTAATTCAGTATTGTTGCCTTTTGTGATTATTTCTGTTATACCTCTTTCTTTTTTGGGAGTTTTGATTGGTAATTATATTATGCATATGAATATGACAATGCTTGGAATGATAGGTATTGTTGGGCTTGCCGGAGTTGTTGTGAATGATGGTATTGTAATGATTGATTTTATAAAAAAAGCGAAGAACATTGAAGAGATAGTTCTTTTTGCATCACATAGATTAAGACCAATACTTCTTACATCAATTACAACTTTTTTTGGACTTATTACGCTTATGTTCTTTCCATACGGACAAAGTGCAATTTTACAACCTCTCGCGATTGCGCTAGGTTTTGGTCTTATGTGGGGGACTTTGCTTAATCTCTTTTATTTGCCGGTATTTTTTTATATACTTAATAAAAAAAGGTTAAAATGAAAGTTTTTATAAAAACATTTGGTTGTAGAAGCAATATATTTGATTCTGAAATAATGAAAAACAGGCTAAACAAGCTTGCCTCAACCGAAGAGGAAGCGGATGTTATTATCGTAAATTCTTGCACTGTAACGAATTTTGCCGATAGGGATATAAGGCAGTATATTAACAAATGGCAGAATAAAAATATTATTTTTACAGGGTGTGGGGCTTATACACAGGGCAAAAAACTCTATAATGAAGGAAAAGTAAAAGCTGTTCTTGGACATAAATTTAAAGAAAAGATTGATAAATTTTTAGATTTTGAGGGAATAAATTTAGGGGACTTTGATTTTAAAAATAAAGAGACAATAAAAGAAATACACAAATCAAAAGCATTTATAAAAATCCAAGAAGGTTGTGATTTCGAGTGTGCATACTGTATTATTCCAAAAGTTAGGGGACATTCAAGAAGTATAGAGGAAAAAACGATAATTGATGAGATTAAATATCTGTCTGAGAGAGGAGTTAAAGAATTTGTATTAACCGGTATAAATATGGGAAGTTACGGTAAAGATACAGGCACAACCCTTGCTAAGCTTGTAAAAAAATTAAGTGAGATTAGAGGTGTAAAAAGAATAAGGCTTGGAAGTCTTGAACCAAGTCAGGTTGATGAAGAGCTTATTGAACTTACTCAAAACGGTGTTTTAGAAAAACACCTTCACATAGCTCTTCAACATACAAGCGACGAGATGCTAAGAATCATGAAAAGAAGAAATAGGGTTAAAACCACTCTTCCTCTTTTTGAAAAACTTTCCGAAATGGGTATTGCACTTGGTACGGATTTTATTGTAGGTCATCCGGGTGAGAGTGAAAAGATATGGAAAGAAGCACTTGAAAATTTTAAAAAATATCCTCTAACACATATTCATATTTTCAGATATTCTCCTCGGGAAGGAACGCTAAGTGCTACTATGAAACAAGATGTAAGAGGAGATATTGCTAAAAAAAGAGCGAAAATATTAGATACAATTGTAAAAAAAAATAATTATAATTTCAGATTAAAAAAAATGCCACTTTTAATTCACATAGAAGATGAAAAAAATGGATTTTTATATGGTTATGATGAATATTACAATAAAATGAAACTTCCTAAAATTTTTAATAAAGGAGAGTGGGTGAAGATAGAAAATTACGATGTAAAGGATGAATTAAATGTTGGAAGATAGAAAAAAGAAAAATTCATTAATTTTAAGTATTATAATAGGAATATTGTTTGCCTTGTTGATAGCAGCTGGTTTTAAAAGCGGTGATTTGAATGCTTCGATGTTAATTACACAGGTAATTGCTGTTTTAATAGTGCTTGGATTTTTTATATTTTTTATAATTTTATTAAAAAAATTAATACCGGCTCCTCAACAACCTCAACAAGTGCAAGTTGAGATGAATACTGGTATAGAAAAAGATTTTATTATAACTCCTACAACATCAAATGTTACTTTTAAAGATGTAGCAGGAATAAGTGAAGTAAAAGAAGAACTTATAGAAATTGTGGATTTTTTAAAACATCCTGAAAAATATAGAAGTTTTGGAATAAATCTTCCAAAAGGTGTTCTTTTAGTAGGGCCTCCGGGTGTTGGTAAAACTTTAATAGCAAAAGCACTGGCTGGTGAAGCGGGGGTACCGTTTTTTTATCAAAGTGGAAGCAGTTTTGTGCAAATGTATGTAGGAGTGGGTGCTAAGAGAGTTAGGGATTTATTCAGCAAAGCAAAAGCGATGGCACCAAGTATTATTTTTATAGATGAAATTGACGCAATTGGAAAAGCCAGAGGAAATCTTAGAAACGATGAGAGGGAAGCTACGCTTAATCAGCTTTTAACTGAGATGGACGGATTTGAGGGAAGTGAGGGAGTTATTGTAATGGGTGCAACAAATAAAGTCGAGCTTTTAGATGAAGCTCTTCTTAGACCGGGAAGATTTGATAGAAGAATTTTTGTAGAACTTCCCGGACTTAATGACAGACTTGAAATACTTAAAGTTCATTTAAAAAACAAACCTTTTAAAGGAAATTTGGAAAATATTGCAAAGATGACAGTTGGTTTTTCTGGTGCGGCTCTTGCAAGTTTAGTTAATGAAGCAAGTATTCATGCCTTAAAACAAAATAAAAGATTTATTGAAGAAGAAGATTTTTATGCAGTTAAAGATAAGGTATTAATAGGTAAAAAAAGACTTAATACCTACTCGGATAAAGAAAAGAAAATATTAAGTTATTATCAAGCAGCAAAAGCGGTAATTGCTGATTGGTTAGGAGTTGATTTTGAAAGAATTTCTTTGGTTAAAGATGATTTTAAAGAAGAAGATAAAGAAATAATTTCAAAAACTGAGCTTATGAGTAAGATTGAAACTTATCTGGCCGGAAGAGTTGCGGTAGAAGATAGATTTAATGAAAAATTTTCAAATGCTCATAAAGATTTGAAAAAAGCCAGAGAAATAGCCATGCAAATGATAAAAGAATATGGAATGGGCGAAAGTGTTATTGGGGATGAAAGAGAAATTGATGATATTTTAAATAAAGCATATAGCGAAACAAAGGTTTTATATAATAGCAATAAAGTTTTAATTGAGAAAATTTATGAAAAGATGTTGAGAGATGAAATAATTCATAAGGAGGAATTAAAAGAGATAAAAAATGAAATTTTTTAGCGGTTTTTGTGTAAAAGTAGATAAAAATTTTTTTAAAGAATATATAGAGGATAAAGAATTTGTTGTAGCCGGGTTTAGTTACGGAGCGCAAAAAGCTGTTGATTATGTTTTAAACACTTCAAAAAGAGTTGATAAACTTCTACTTCTTTCTCCTGCATATTTTGATTATAATCAAAAAATAATAGATTTGAATATTAATGCGTTTATGAAAAATAAAAAAAAATACATAAATAATTTTTT
>JALWNI010000122.1 GCA_027083695.1 Nautiliaceae bacterium
TATATCTCATGCAAAATCTGATAGTAGAGAAATTGCGAAAAATATTAAAGAATATATTGATGGATATTTAAAACTTGATAATTTTTTTGATGAAATTGAAATATTGGATTCTCAAAATTGGTCTAAAAAGTTAGAAGAAGAAATTAGAGAGAAAAATTCATTATTTATGTATATTTTATCAGATAACTATGCCAAAACTTTATGGACAAAAAAAGAGCTTATGATAGCAAGAGAAAGCAAAAAGCCAATAATTGGAATTGATGTATTATCAAATCAAAATGAAATTCCTCTTTTAATTGCAAATACCAAAATATTTAAACTATTACAGGATGTTCAAAAAATTGAAATTAATTGTAATGATAAATTTTTACTTCATACAAAACATAATCTAAGAAAAATAATTAATGTTTTACTAAAAGAAGCATTAATTTTTGAAATTGGAAAAAATAAAGGTATTAATTTACCAAGAAAACCAGATTTATTTGATGCTTGTAAAATAAAAGCTAATATAATCTATCCTGACCCTCCTATGATGAATATAGAATTAAAAGAGATTTTTGAATCTTGTGGCAAAAAAAATATCTATACACCTCTTACAAAAGATGTAAAAAATTTAGATAAAAAAATTGCTATTTCTATAAGTGAATCCCCTGATTTAGAAAAAAAAGGTATGACAATAGAGCATCTAAATTTACTTATGATAGAAATAGCAAGATATTTAATTATTAATGGTGCTACTTTAATTTATGGAGGAGATTTAGGATATAAAAAAGAATTTAATTTTACAACTATTTTAGCAGAAACTTTTAGAGCATATAATAGACTTTTTGAAAACTCAAATCAAAAGCTTATCAACTGTTCTGCTTATCCATTTTGCAAAAATATAGATGAGAAAATAAAAAATAAAAATAGAGATGCAATAGAGTTTGATTCAGATTGTAGTTGTATAGGAGAGGATTGTGATTTTGATGATATAGATATTATTGCTAAAAATTTAACTAAAATGAGAGAAAAAATAACTCAAAAAATGGATTTAAAAATTGCAGTAGGTGGTAAAATAAGTGGATTTAGTGGATTTTATCCAGGTGTTTTAGAAGAAATTTATTTAGCATTAAAAGAAAAAAAACCTGTAATTTTAGTAGAAGGTTTTGGTGGAATTGTAGATAAAATTGTAGAATTTATAAATGGAAAAGAAGTGGAAGAACTGACTTTTGAATATCAAACAAGAGTTAATCCAAAATTAGATAAATTTTTAAAAGAAAAAAATTTAGTAAATGAAGTTAAAAATCATTATGAGGAAATGATACAATCTATTAAAGAAAGTAAAAAATGCTTAAAAATAATAGAATTTAATAGATTTGGTGAGTTTATAGATACTTTGATAAAAAATATATAAAAAATTATTTATTGGATGTTATATAAAAGGGTTTCAATGAGTGAAAAAGATTTTTTATTTAATATTGAAAGGAAACTTTGGAAAAGTGCAAATAAATTATTACCATCACTTGATGCAGCAGTTTATAAACATGTAGTTTTAGGTTTAATTTTCTTAAAATATGTCTCAGATGCTTACGAAACAAGAAGAAAAGAGCTTGAAGCTGAATTTAGAAATCCCAATAGCGAATTATATTTAGGAGATGATGAAGAGCTTATCAAAGAGGAATTAGAGATAAAAGATTATTACACAGAAAAAAATATTTTTTGGGTACCTGAAATTGCAAGATGGAAATATATTCAAGAAAATATAAGACTCTCAATCGGAGCAAAACTTCCTGATGGTAGGGAATTTAAAAGTGCTGGAAAACTCATTGATGATGCCCTTGAAGCAATAGAAAAAGCAAATCCAAAGTTAAAAAATGTATTAAATAAAAACTATACAAGACTTCAAATTGATGATTACAAATTAGCTGATTTAGTAGATTTAATTTCAACTATTCCTTTTGAGCATGAGAGCTTAAAAGCTAAAGATATTTTAGGAAGTGTATATGAATATTTTTTAGGTCAATTTGCTTCAGCAGAAGGCAAAAAAGGAGGTCAATTTTATACTCCAAAATCTATAGTAAATTTAATAATAGAAATGATAAAACCTTTTAAGGGTAAAGTATATGACCCAGCAATGGGAAGTGGCGGATTTTTTATAAGTAGCGAAAAATTCATTGAAGCACACGGTGGGAAAATAGAAGATATTTCAATTTATGGGCAAGAATCAAATCCCACAACTTGGCGACTTGCAATAATGAATATGGTTATTCGTGGACTTGATTTTAATTTTGGAAAAGAACCAGCAGATACATTTACAAAAGACCAACACCCAGATTTAAGAGCAGATTTTGTATTAGCAAATCCCCCTTTTAATCAAGATGAATGGTGGCATCCAAGTTTAGAAAACGACAAAAGATGGGTATATGGCACACCTCCAAGAAGCAATGCAAATTTTGCTTGGATGCAGCATATGCTATATCATACAGCACCAAATGGAGTTGTAGGATTAGTTCTTGCAAATGGTAGTCTTAGCTCAACAACAGGTGGAGAGGATGAAATAAGAAAAAATATAATTGAAGCAGACTTAGTAGAAGCAATAATAGCACTTCCTGATAAATTATTTTTTAATACACAAATTCCAGCTTCAATATGGATACTAAATAAAAACAAACCTCAAAAAAATAAAACTCTTTTTATTGATGCAAGAGATTTTGGAGAGATGATAAATAGAAAACAAAGAATTTTAAGAGATAAAGACATTCAAGAAATAGCAGATACTTTTGAAA
>JALWNI010000123.1 GCA_027083695.1 Nautiliaceae bacterium
ATTTAACATTGTTTAGTGTCAATTCTAAATCAATTAAAATATTTTCATTATTTTTATTTACTAGCTTAAATTTTGCATATCTTTGAATATTTCCTCTTATTAATCCAAGTTGATTTATAAAAAATGAATCTTCATATATTCTTTTTTTAATGTTAAAATGAAAATAACTGCTTACACCCAGTAAAATAGCAACGACTAAAAATAAAACAATCAATATAATATCTGTTATTCTAGAATGCTTAAACATAATAATCTACAACATTCCTTTCTACAAGATAAGGTTTTATATATGTTTTAATTACTTCTAAATGTTTTGGATGATTTGCATAAATTTTTAAAAATTCAATATTGTCAAATTCAGCTACTATACACAAATCAGAAGAAGAGGGATCAAAATTGATATCTAACCCGACTTCAATATATTTTATTTCTTTTATATGATTTTTTAAATTCAATATCTCTTTTTTTATTTTTTCTTTTGGTGAATTTTCTTTTAATTTTAAAATTACAATATGTCTAATCATGACAACTCTTTTACAAATTCTTCTATTCTTTTTATTCCTCTGTTTATTGTTTCAAAATCAGTAGCAAAGGAAAATCTAAAATATCCTTCACTTCCAAAACCTATTCCAGGCACTACTGCAACTCCTTTTTCTTCGAGTAAATCAAGTGCGAAAGCCATAGAATCTTTTATAATTTTTGAATGATTTACAAAAATATAAAAAGCACCGTGAGGTTTTGCCGCACTTAATCCATTTATAGAATTAAAAGCTTCATATACGAAATCCCTTCTTCTTTTAAACTCTTTTCTCATCTCTTCTACATCTCGATCCGCTTTTCCTAAAAGTGCTGGAATCGCCGCTTTTTGAGTTATTGTATTAATGTTTGATGTACTTTGTGATTGGAGTTTTGTCATGTTTTTAACAAGTTCTTTGTTTTTGCTTGCACAATATCCAAATCTCCATCCAGTCATAGCATGAGATTTTGAAAGGCCATTTACTGTGATAGTTCTATTTAGCATATCATCGTTAATACTTGCTGTTGATGTGAATTGACCTTCATATATAAGTTTTTCGTACATTTCATCGCTGATAACCCATATATCTGTATCTTTTAATACTTCTGCTAATGCTTGAAGTTCTTCTTTTGAATAAACAGCCCCTGTTGGATTACTAGGGGTTGTCAGGATTAGTGCTTTTGTCTTTGGCGTTATTGCTTTTTTTAACATTTCAGGAGTTAATTTAAAATTTGTTGATTCATCAGTTTGGATAACAACAGGAATACCATCATGGTATTTTACCAGTTCAGGATAAGTAACCCAAAATGGGGCAGGAATAATTACTTCATCATTTTCATCTATTATAGAAGCAAAAATATTAAAAAGACTCTGCTTTGCTCCATTGCTTGTAATAATTTCGTCTAAATCATAATCTAAGTGATTATCTCTTTTGAGTTTTATCTTTATTGCTTCAAGAAGTTCGGGAATTCCGGCTACATTTGTATATTTCGTAAAACCTTCCGTTATTGCTTTTATAGCTTCGTATTTAATAACTTCTGGTGTGTCAAAATCCGGTTCACCAGCACTAAAAGCAAGAATATCTCTGCCTTGTGCTTTTAATTCTCTTGCTTTTTGTGATATGGCAATAGTTAATGATGGGCTTAATTTATCTATTCTTTTACTAAACATTTTAACGCCTTTTTATTAATAATTATAATATATTTTTGTCATATTTTGATAATAAAAATTAATTAAATATGAAATTTTTTAATAAAAAAAAATCATTAAAAGCCGATAATATAAGGAAAATTATTTAAAAGGAGAGATATGTTTAAAAAGATGTCTATAAAGCAAAAGTTGTTATTTCTTGTATTGTTACCAAGTATTTTAATTTTAATCCTGAGTGGGTATTTATTAACAAGTATTTATAAAAATTATCAAAAAACTAAAAAATTAGACGTTTTAATGACTTTAAATGTTAAAAAAACAACAAAAGTAATGGTAGAAATTCAAAAGGAGAGAGGTTACAGCGTAGCATATTTGGCAAATGATGGTAAAAAATTTAAAAACAGATTAATTAAACAAAGAAAAAAAGTAGATGAGCTTATGAAAGAATTAAAACAATATATTAAAAAAATAGATTTACAAAATATTGAGGAAGGTGTTTATAAAAAATATCAAAAAGCATTTAAGCTCTATTCAAAAATAAATGAAATAAGAAGAAAAGTAGATGAATTAAAAATAAATATATTAGATGTTATTCGATATTATTCAAATATTGACAATCAATTTATTACTACAAAATATCATGTGTTGCAATTTGCTCCTAATGAAGAAATACAAGACAATATAGTAAAATATTATAATCTGATGGAGACTATTGAAGAAGCGGGTAAAGAAAGGGCTTATGTAGCTTATATTCTTTCAAAAAATAGTTTAAATGATAAAATTTTGACTTCTTGGTATGGTTCTATTCTTATACAAAAAATGAGACTTGCTACTATTCCTGGATTAAAACAACAACTTGGGGAATATGAAAATTTAATAAATAAAATTAGGCATGAACTTCAAGTAATTCCTCAAAAAGAAAAAATTATTTCTAAAATAAAGAGTGTAATAGGATATGGAGGATTTATTCATAATTATAAAAACTTTATATTAAGAGGAAAAGAAATTTATAAATTACGAGCTGAAAAAGAGTATAAAGAGTTATTAAATTTAATAGCAAAATATGAAAAATTTGGAGTTACACCAAAAGAAAAA
>JALWNI010000124.1 GCA_027083695.1 Nautiliaceae bacterium
ATATTGTGGCATTTTTGATTAAAGAATTGTAAGTAAAAAATCTATAAATATTATTCTTGTCATTTTCATATATATAAATATATTTTAGAAATTTATTATAGGTCGAAGGAAAATTTTCTTTAAAAAATTTATCTTTTTTTATTAAATTAATTTTATTTTCTATAATATTTATCTCTTTCATTATATTATCATTATTCTCATACAAATAAAAAGTATCTCTTAAAACCAAATAATTTAATTTATATTGCTCTTTTTTAAGATAATCTAAATATTTTAAAATTCTATTGCTGTTTTCAAAATAATTTTTCAATTTAATATTATATTTAAACAATCCAAATATTATCATTATTCCTATAATTAATAAAATCCCTATAAAAATAGAAATCTTTTTTATATTTAAATTCACATGCTATCCTCTAAAAATTTCGGTTTTTTTCCTGTTAATGTTTTCAAAAATTTAACTATCGATTTTGCATCTTTTATTGGAATGTTTATTCCTAAATTATAATAACCCATTTTTTCCACGGCGTCAAGTAATGTTTTAGCGCTAGCATCATGAAAATATGGAGCTGTCAAAGCTATATTTCTAAGGGTTGGTACTTTATAAACACATTTATCAGCCGGATTATGTGTAAGAGAATATCTATCTCCTATACAATCTTTAATAGGATGAATTACACCAATTTTTTGAAAAGAATTCCCACCTATATTTACACCATTATGACAAATTATACACCCATAAACTTTAAAAAGCATATAACCCTTTTTTTCCTCTTTTGTTAATTTTGCTTTTCCTTTTAAATACAAATCAAATTTACAATTTGGAGTATATAAAGCTTTTTCAAACTCTGCTATTGCATCTTTTACCATATCAAAAGTAATATATTTAGTATGATAAATTTTTTGAAATTCTTTTTTATAAAATTTAGAATTATTAAGTCGTTTTTCAACAAGTTTATTTGTCATATCCATTTCAAAAGTATTATGAATTGGTAAATTTATTTGAGTTTTTAAATTTTTACAGCTACCATCCCACATCTGAACAAAATTAAATCTAGCATTCAAAACAGTAGGTGATTGAATAAATCCTTTTCTGCCATATACCCCTATACTCACAGCCCTTTTATCAGCCCATCCAAATTTAGGATTATGACAACTAGCACACGAAACTGTTTTATCTCTTGAAAGTAAAGTATCAAAAAATAGATATTTTCCTAATTTTGCTTTTTCTTTATTATATGGTGCATTTTCAGGTATAGGAACAATTAATTTATCTGCAAACAAAAAAACAGATATAAAAAAAATCAAAAATTTCATTATTAACCTTTTTTATCATAATAACAATAACATTTTATTCTTTTTAATTTTTCTTCAAAATCAATTTTTGGATAATTTATTTCTTTTAAAGATGCTATTGTACCTTTTCTTATTAGATCACTTTTATGTGTATATAAATTAAATCCAAGCTTATAAAGAGCACATCTCACAGGTGTAGCCACACTATATGTTGTAATAATCCCTTTTCTACTTAAAATTTTTTTAATATCTTTAAAATATTCTAATGTCCAGAGTTCTTTATTTACTTTTGGAGAAAAAGCATCTTGATATACAATATCTATATTTTTTAATTTTTTTATATATTCTCTTGCATTTTGATTGGCAACTTCAACATAAATAAGATCGTCTTCATAATATAAATCTTTACTTATTTTCTCAATAATATGTTTAATTTTTTCAAACTCTTTTGGATATTTGAAATTTTTGAGTGATTTAATCAACTCAACATCAAGTTCGGGAGAATAAATCTTTAATTTTTTATTTTTTGGTCTATTTAAAATAGAAACAAAAGTATTATACCCAAGCCCGAAACAGATATCGAGTATCCTTATTTCTTCGCCGAAATCATCCGCCATCTCTTTCATAATACAGACGTGTTTATAATATGTCTCTTTCAAAGCACCCTCGCTTGAATGATAACATTCGTTGTATTCTAAACTTTTTAAGGTATAGGTATTATCTTTTGTTTTTACTTCTATATATTTTTCCATATCCCCTATTCTTTCTCTTTTTCTACTTTCCACCCATCAACTCATCAACCCATCCACCCATTCACCCATCTACTCATTACCATTAATCATTTTCCACAACTTCCACCAATGCATTAAAAAGAGTTAAAATTTCATTATCGGCTTTTCTTAAATGTTTTGAAATATTAAGACTTATTATCCAAAGCATTTTTACGGCTATTTCGGGATAATTATCAATAAGAGTAACAAAAGAGTTATGTTTTATTTCAAGAGTTTTAATATCACTAACAGCTTTTATTGTAGATGTAACCAAACCTCTATCAATTAAATTAATCTCTCCAAAAAATTCATCTCCTCCACCTTTAACTTTATCAACGACATAATCATCTTTATATATCGAAGTTTTGTATATTTCAACCTCTCCTTCAAGTAATATAAAAGCTTTTGAAGAATACTCCCCTTCTTTGGAGACAAGGGTGCCTTTTTTATAACTTTTTTCTTCGAAAAATTCTAAAACTTTTTGATACTCTTTGTCATTTAGAGTTTTAAATACAGGATGTTCTCTCATAATATCTCCTCTATTACAAGCTGAATAGTTTTACCTCTGAAATTATTCTCTTCTATACTGAATTTAAATGTTATTATTTCATCAAATTTCCCATCATACCTGAAAATTACAGCCGGTAAATATATATCGTTTTGAGAGAGGATAAGTTTAAAATGATTCTCTTTTAAATTTTGAATATGTTCTATTTTGGCAGTAGATATAAATTTTGGCTTTGGATTTCCTTCACCATATGGTTCGAATCTATTTAATATCTCTAAAAGTTCCATATCTATTTCACTAAAAGGAATTTCTCCCAAAACAAAATCTTCTATAAAAAAATCTTCTTTTTCATATCTTTTTATTTTTTTGTTTAACAACTCTTTTAAACACTCAAATTTCTCTTCTTTTATGCTAAGTCCACAAGCAAGTTTATGCCCTCCAAAACCTTCAAGCACATCTTCACATTCACTGACTAGTGCGAATATATCTATATTGCCAAGACTTCTTCCACTTCCTTTTAAACTTTCACCGTTTCTTGAAAAAACAATTGCCGGTTTATTGTACTTATGCACAAGCCTGCTTGCGATTATGCCTATTACGCCTTCGTGATAATCGCCTTTTACAACTATAAATTCTTCATTTTCAACTTCAATATCTTCTAAAATCTCTTTTTCTGTCTCTTTTCTTATATTATTTAATCTATCAAGTTCAAGATAAAGATTATAAGCTTCATTTTCATCTTCGCTTATCAAAAATTCAAAAGCAACCCTTGCATCTGCAATTCTTCCGGCTGCATTAAGTTTTGGGGCTATGCTAAATGCAATATCAACAGATTTTATTTTAGAATTGAAAAATTTTTTTATTGCTTTGCTAAAAGGTTTGAGTGCTTTATTTAATCGTTTTAATCCCATATCAACCAAAATTCTATTCATATGAGAAAGAGGCATTATATCTGCTATTATGGCAAGAGAGAGAATATCAAGAAATTTTCTTAAATCTATGTTTAATTTCATTTCACTTTTAATCGCTGCACACAAATACCATGCAACTTCTGCACCGCAAATCTCTTTAAAAGGAAAATCGGGTGAGGTTTTTGGATTAACTACGGCATAAGCTGATGGAAGATAAAAGTTGTAAGTTTCAAGGTTTGAGTTTTGAGCAAATTTAGACTCGGAATTGAAATTTTCCTCTTCCCTGCCTCCTACTTCCTTTTCCCTACTTCCTATTTCCTCTTCCCTACTTCCTTCCCCCTTCTTCCTAATCTTAGGAGTGTGGTGGTCTGTGATAATCAAATCTATTCCTCTTTGAGTGCATATTTCAGCCGCTTCAAAAGAGCTGATTCCGTTATCTACCGTTATAATCAAACCGGCATCAATCTCTTCAAGAATTTTAAGACTTAGTCCGTATCCGTGTTTGAAACGGTTTGGAATTTTTATCTCAAAATTATCATAAATTTCACTCAAAAAAAGATGCATTATTGCACAGCTGCTGACCCCATCAACATCATAATCACCCACAATTACGATTTTTTCATTGTTCTTTATAGCATCAACTATTCTCTTGGCTGCTTTATCAATATCACTTAAAAGAGAAAAATGAGGAATTGAGAGAGAATCAATCTCTTCTATTCTGGAAGATAAAATCTCTTTTATTTTTTCTTTTGTCAGCATATTTTATCTTTAATTTATCATCTACTGACAGCTTCTTTTACATTTATATGCATTCTCAACAAAAGACATAATAACCTTATTTGGAGATTTTAATTTATTGGTAAATTCCGGATGAAACTGAACACCGACAAACCAAGGATGCTCTTTTAGCTCAACCGCTTCAACCAAACCTTCTTTGCTTTTTCCGCTTACAATCATTCCGTTTTCTTCAAGAGCTTTTTCATAAGCTGAATTTACTTCATACCTGTGTCTGTGTCTTTCGATTACTTTATCCGTTTTATATGCTTCGTGAAGTTTTGTTCCAGGTTTGATAAGACACTCATATCCTCCTAGTCTCATAGTTCCTCCAAGTGGAGATTTGTGAGTTCTTATCTGTTTTTGACCGCTGGCATCTATAAATTCATCAATTAAATACACAACCGGCTCGCTTGTATCAGGGTCAAACTCCTGAGAATTTGCATATTTAAGCCCTAAAACGTTTCTTGCAAATTCAATCACAGCAAGCTGCATACCAAGACAGATTCCAAGATAAGGAATTTTATTTTCCCTTGCATACTGAATGGCTTTCAATTTACCTTCAACTCCCCTCTCTCCAAATCCGCCCGGGACTAAAATTCCGCTAACTTCATTAAAAATTTCGTCAAGATTATCTTCTTTTTCTATTCTTTCACTGTCTATCCATTCGATATTTACCCTCATATCAAGATGAGCACCGCTGTGAATAAGCGCTTCAATAAGCGATTTATAACTCTCTTTAAGTTGTAGATATTTACCTACAAAAGCTATTTTTACCTCTTTTTGAGGAGAGATTATTTTTTTGACAAGATAATTCCACTCGCTCATATCTGGATGAAGTTCTCCTAAATCAAGCTCTCTTGCAATAGGTTCTAAAATATTTTGATTTAAGAAATTTAAAGGAACCTGATAAACGGTAGGTGCGTCAACGGCTTCAATAACACTATCTTTTTCCACATCGCAAGATACTGCAAGTTTTTCTTTAAGTGATTTTGGAAGGGGTTTTTCAGTTCTTGCAACTATCATACTCGGAGTAATACCTATTCTTCTAAGTTCTTGAACACTGTGCTGGGTAGGCTTTGTTTTAAGCTCGCCCGCTGCTTTTATATATGGAATAAGTGTAACATGCACAAACATTGCATTGTTTTTGCCTACTTCATGTTTAAGCTGTCTAACAGCTTCCAAAAACGGTAGACCTTCGATATCTCCGACTGTTCCTCCAAGTTCTACAACCACAATATCAACATCACTTGCAACATCTTTTATTCTTCTTTTAATTTCATCAGTAATATGGGGGATAATCTGAACCGTTTTTCCAAGATAATCACCCTTTCTTTCTTTTTCTATTACGCTTAAATAAACCTGTCCTGTCGTGAAATTGTTTTTCTTGCTTAAATTTTTATTCAAAAATCTTTCATAATTCCCTATATCAAGGTCTGTCTCAGCCCCATCTTCCGTTACAAACACCTCTCCGTGTTCAAAAGGGCTCATAGTCCCCGGGTCTACATTGATATAAGGGTCAATTTTAACCATACTTACTTTAAACCCACTGTGCTGTAAAAGAGTAGCGATTGATGCAGAAGTTATACCTTTTCCAAGAGAGCTTAAAACTCCACCCGTTACAAAAATATATTTTGCCATAAAGTCCCTTTTTTATTGAAATTATATCATTTTAATAAATTAATTTTCAGAAATTATTTTCATCCTTTAAAAAAGGAAATAATAAAAATTCCTCTTTTGTATATTAAATAAATTTATGATAAAATTACAGCCTAAAATTAAATGAAAGGTGGTGAGAGCAGTGCCAGGAATCGTAGTTCATCAAGGTGAAGATTTCGAATCTGCTTACAGAAAATTCAAAAGACAAGTTGACAGAAACTTAATCGTAGTTGAAATTAGAAAAAGAAGATTCTACGAGCCGCCAAGCGAAAGACGCAAAAAAGAAAAAATCGCGACTCGTAAAAAAATCCTTAGAAAACTTTGGATGCTTAGAAGATACGAAAGCAGATTATAATCTGCTTTTCTTCTTTTTATTTGTCTTATTTATCTCTGACACTAATTTAGTGTATTATCATCATATTTGTGTTAAACTTAATTCACTCATTTCCAACTTTATAACTTAATACCGTATATTTTCTACTTATCACTCCCCACTCCTAACTCAACACTTAAAATTCAAAACACACTACCCACTAAACTCATCCACCCATTCACCAATCTACTCAAAACTCCTCCCTTCTCCCAACTTCCTATTTCCTTCTTCCTTATTCCTTTTTTCTCCTTCCCCATCCACCCATTCACACATCCACACATCTACCCATCAACCCAACGCCCAACACTCAAAACTCAAAACTTCTTTTTCCTTCTTCCTTCTTCCTATTCCCTCCTTCCTCATTAACCCATCTACCCATTCACTCACCTACACTTCCCAAATTCCACCCTCGGCATTACATCAAGATGTTTATAATCCGTAAATTTCCCTTTTTTATAAAGCTCCACACCCGCCCTTGCAATCATAGCGGCATTATCGCTTGTAAATTTCATTTCGGGATAATAGAGTTTGAAACCAAACTCTTTTGCAAGTTTTTCAAATTCTTCCCTTACTTTTTTATTTGCACTAGCACCCCCAACTATTGCAAAGTTTTGGGGTTTGTATTTTTTAATTGCCCTTTTACTCATAAAAACAAGATGTTCAATCGCCTTTTGCTGAAATGAAGCGGCAATATCTTCTTTTTTGTATTTTTGCTCTTCAATTGCAAGTCTTATAGCGTTTTTAAGCCCTGAGTAGCTGAATTTAATATCGGGGGAATTTTTAAGCGGAAGAGGCAAAGGAATAATCTCTTTGCCCTCTTTTGCGAGATTTTCAATCTCCGGACCTCCCGGATAATTAAGTCCCAGCATTTTAGCACATTTATCAAAACTCTCTCCAAAACTGTCATCAAGAGTGGTAGCAATTTCACATATATTTTCAATTCCGTTAAAATTTAGTATTTTCGTATGTCCTCCGCTAATTAACAACACCATCATAGGCTTAATCTCTTCTTTTTCAATAAAAAGTGAATAGATATGACCTATTAAATGATTAACGGCAATAATAGGAATATTTAAAGCGATTGAGAGAGCCTTTGCCATCATCACACCTTCTTGAAGAGTTACCGAAAGCCCCGGTGCGTTTGTAACTCCAATGGCTTTTAATTTAGGAAAAAAACCCTTAGCCTCTTCTAAAATTTTCGGAAGAGCCTCGGCATGAAGACGGCTTGCAAGCTCTGGTACCACTCCTCCGTATTTTGAATGTTCAATTTCCTGTGAAATTTTTTTGTGAAAAAGAAGTTTTTTACTCTCTATCTCCATTATAGCAATACTTGAATCATCACAACTGCTCTCAATCGCTAAAATCATTAATTAACCTTTTTTTTAATGTGTATTTTAACATTAATTTATATTATAATACACTAAAAGGATAAAGGATTGAGAATGAAAATATTATTAATTGAAGATGACATTAAACTTCTTGAAAACATAAAAATAGGTCTAAAAAAACATGGATTTAGAGTTGATATAGCAAGAGATGGAGAAGAAGGATTATATCTTGGTGAAAACAACAAATATGATGTAATAATCGTTGATTGGATGTTACCGAAACTCTCAGGAATCGATCTTATTAAAAAATTAAGAAAAGACGGTATTAACACACCTGTATTAATCCTTACAGCCAAAAATGAAATTGAAGATAAAGTGGAAGGTTTACAAGTTGCAGATGATTATCTTACAAAACCTTTTGATTTTGAAGAGCTTATAGCAAGATTAAAGGCACTTTATAGAAGAAGCCACAATATCCAAGAAAATGTATTAAAAATCGCCGATTTAGAACTCAATCCAGAAACCAAAGAAGTAAAAAGAGGTGGAAAATATATTGATTTAACCGCTAAACAGTTTGAACTTCTTAAATACCTGATGATAAACAAAAACAAAATAGTAACACCGGAAATGATATCAAACAATTTATGGGAAATGGATGATGAGATCAACTCAAATGTAATAAATGTATATATCTCTCACATAAGAAAAAAAATAGATAAAGACGCAGATAAAAAATTAATTAAAACAATAAGAGGAATGGGCTTTAAAATAAGCGATGAATGATTTAAGAAACCAGCTTTTTTATAAATTTGCATTAGTTGTATTTATTTTAATTTTAATTTTTGAAGGTGCTATGCTTATAGCTCTAAAAAAATCCTTCGATGTACATTTAAAAGACAAACTTGCTCTTGTAGCAAGTAGTATTAATCCTAAACATTTCACGCCAAATGATTTAATAAACATCCAGCACAAATATAAAATTTTTCCTCTTTTTGTGAATGTAATCTCATCCAATAATAAAAAATTAAACAACCTAAAATCTGGATTTTACATTAATAAAACCGCCGACAAAAAAGAAAAAATAATCTCATATATTACTAAAAAAAACGGATTTATTATTAAAGTTTCCACTTTTTACTCTACAAATGAAGATAAA
Source organism: Nautiliaceae bacterium (assembly GCA_027083695.1). Taxonomy (GTDB): domain Bacteria; phylum Campylobacterota; class Campylobacteria; order Campylobacterales; family Nautiliaceae; genus JALTBU01. The sequence goes on from JALWNI010000124.1 coordinate 8,776, forward strand.
ATCAGAATAATAAGAACTATTTCGCTCTTAATCTCTTTTATTATTTTTTTAATCGTTTTGATGTTAGGATATAAATTTATCGATACGGTCGTAACGCAGATAGAAATATCTTTTAAAAAGCTCAAAAACTTCAACTCAAACGTATCACACGAACTTAAAACACCGCTTGCAATTATGAAAAGCGAAATTGAAGTCGCACTTATGAATGAAGAGAAAAACTGTGATAAAACCCTCCATTCGCTTTTACAGGAAATAAACTACCTAAATGATATAACTGAAAAACTGCTGTTTTTAACCAAAAACGATATTCAAAACTGCAAACTTACACAAATAGATCTTGAAGAACTTGTCTTGGAACTTTATGAAAAATATTCAAATAAAATACACATCTCACTTCATATTGACGAAGAGGATGAATATATCATAAAAGGTGACAAAACGCTTCTTAAAATGGCTCTTAGCAATATAATAGAAAATTCAATAAAATATAAAGCGTTAAAAATTGACATAACCCTTAAAAAAACAAAAAATAAAATAATTTTAATTATAAAAGACAACGGAATCGGCATACCAAAAGAGAAACTTCCATTTATTTTTGATGAATTTTACAGAGTAGACGAATCTCACAATAAAGAGATAAAAGGCTTCGGGCTTGGTCTAAGCATTGTAAAAAATATATTAAAAGCACACAAAGCAAAAATAAAAGTAAAAAGTGAAAAAGGAGTAGAATTTGTTATCGAATTTCCTCTAAAAGAGATTTCAAATCATTAGATTTTTTAATACATCTTTCAATAGTGCATATTTCGTAATCTTCCCCTTTTTTCCACAAAATATAAGGATATTCAAACCTTTCTTTATAAAGAGGTTTCGAAGATTTAATCACATATTCGCCAAACTCGCTTTTTAAAAAAGCTTTTGTAATTTTTGAATAAAAAAGAGGATAGTTTTTAACATAATAACTTCCGTTTTGAATAATCTCTTTTGCCTCTTGGTAATAATCAAAATTAAATTTTAAAACAGCCATATCCAAAAAATCGTTTGCAAGAATGCTAAGAGAAGATGCATAAGCACTGTCGCTGTAATCGGCTTTAATTGTAAGCTCTTTATTCATATACCAGTTTCCTTTTGATTTCAACCTTTTGACCTCTTTTAAGAGTTTATCTGCAAGTTGAAGGTATTTTTCATCATATGTATATTCGTATGCATTTATAAGCGCACTGATTAAATAGGCATAATCTTCAAGCATACCTTCTTTTTTGGCATTTTTGTTTTTATTATATGAGTGATAAAGATTTCCGTTTTGATACATCTCTTTTAATAACACTTCAAGAGTTTTTAGAGCTTCTTGTTTATACTTTTCATCAAATTCACCCAGCTTAAACAACGCACTCACCATCATGGCATTCCATGCCGTTATTTTTTTGGTGTCTATAAACGGAAATTCTCTTTTGCTTCTTATTTTCTTTAAAATTTCAAGTGCTTTTTCATAGTTTTTTGGCATATCTGCATTAATTACAGGATTGTTCCTACCGTTAAAGTTTCCGTATTTTTCAATTCCGAAATAATTCAAAAGCTCTTCTTTATTTTCAAATTCACTAAAAGCCTCGTTCACCTCATCATATTCATAAACAAAATATTTCCCCTCAACCCCTTCACTATCGGCATTTGAGGCTGAGAAAAAGAGAGTGTTTTTATCCCTGTATCTATGTATCATCTCATCAATACTTCTTTTTGCCACTTCAAAATAGAGTTTATTACCGGTAATTTTATACCACCTGAGATATACAATAGGCAGATTTGCATTGTTATAAAGCATCTTTTCAAAGTGAGGCACTTCCCATTTGCTGTCTGTTGAATATCTGTAAAACCCTCCTTCAACCTGGTCAAATATCCCGCCTTTTGCCATTTTTTCAAGCGTAATGTCTATTGCTTTTTTTAAAGTTTCGTTTTTATTTATCATATATGCATCTATCATCAAATCAAGTGTTGATTCAAGAGGAAATTTCGGAGCGCCTTTTGTACCGCCATAAGTAAAATCAAATTCGCTCTTAACCTCTTTTACAATCTGTTTTATTATACTTTTATCCACTTTTTCTTTCGGTAATGCTCTGTTTTCGTTTTCTTTGAAATACTTTTCAAAATTATTGGCAATTTCTTTGATTTTTGAAGGATTGTTTTTCCAGTCGTTTGCGATGGATGTTAGTATTTCTTTAAGCCCCGGGCCAAACTGAGAATAGTGAGGCGGAATATACGTAGCAGCATAAAAGGGCTTTTTATCCGGTGTCATTATAATACTAAGCGGCCATCCGCCTGCGCGTCTGTTCATAAGCTGATATACTTTTTGGTAATATTTATCAATATCCGGCATCTCTTCTCTATCAACTTTTATTGAAACATAATTTTCATTTAAAATTTTTGCAATTTCTTCATTCTCAAAACTCTCCCTCTCCATCACATGACACCAGTGACACGTGGAATATCCTATGCTTAAAAATATAAGCTTATTCTCTTTTTTTGCTTTTTTAAACGCTTCTTCACTCCATTCGTACCAATCCACAGGATTGTCTTTATGCTGTAAAAGATACGGACTGTCTGAATTTATCAAATGATTTGCCATTGTAATTACTCCTAAAATTATTAAAATTATTTTTTTCATATTATTCCTTATATAGGCAAAAACTAAATACACTCAATAAAAATGTAAATTTCTTAACGCTCCATAAAAGCTAAAAAGCATTAACTCGCTATGCTCAAACAAAATGCTTTTTTTAACACTTTTACTCCACTAAAATTTACAATTATTTCGCTTTATTTAGTTATTCCTAT
>JALWNI010000125.1 GCA_027083695.1 Nautiliaceae bacterium
TCTAATAATATTTTGCTTATAAAATCTAAATTGATAATTGTCTTGATATTTTTGAGTGATTTTTCATTCGTAAAAATGCTCTCTTTGATTTCCCCTATTGGTTCAATAATCAACAATTTTTTTTTGTAAATATGAGGTATATTATTATAAGAAATCATAACAAATGATTGATTAAAATCAACTTCATTTAAATTTTTATATCTTTTAATTTTTAATAAATTTGTATTTTTTAATGAAATGTTATAATCTTTTGGCACATACAAATCAACAGCAAAAAGTTTAATAAAAACTAAACTAACAATAACGATTTTTAATACATTCATACAGCTCACACCTTCTATCTCTAAAAAACGGCCAGATTTTTCTGACTTCCTTAGCCTCTTTTAAATCTATATCGACTTCTATTATCTCTTCATTAAAACCGCTTCTTACTATCTCTTCTCCCTGAGGTCCGAAAACAAAACTGTTTCCCCAAAACTCAATCCCTCCAAGACAACCGCTTTCATCTTTTTCTTTTCCCACTCTGTTTACGGCAACTACATATACACCGTTTGCAACGGCATGTCCTCTTTGGACAGCAAGCCACGCATTTAACATTTTTTCTTTTTCTTCTTTTGTATTCTCTTTTTCACAAAGCTCATCAACTCGTGTCTGGGGACACATAAGCCATCCGATAGCTGTCGGATATATTAAAATCTCAGCTCCCTTTAAAGCCATAATCCTTGCAGGTTCACAATACCACTGATCCCAGCATACAAGCACTCCAAGCCTTCCTATACTTGTGTCAATAGGTTCAATCTCATCACCGGGGGTAAAATAAAATTTCTCATAAAATCCGGGGTCGTCTGGAATATGCGTTTTTCTGTATTTTCCGGCAATTTTTCCTTTATCAAAAACAACGGCGGTATTATAATATATTCCGTCCATAACTTTTTCAAATAACGATGCAACAAGTACTATATTTTGTTCTTTGCTGACTTTTGCCCAAAACTTCACATCTTCTTCAAAATTTTCGGCATAATCGAAATATTTGGTATCTTCGCATTTGCAGAAATATTCATTTTGGTGAAGTTCTTGAAGGATAACAAGTTCTCCTTTTGAGCGTTTTATCATATCAACCGTATGTTTTATTGTATCTTTTTTATTTCCTTTAAATTCCTGCTGAATCAAAGAAACTTTCATTCAATACCTTTTTTGTGATTATATCAAATAAAAAAATATATATAATTGATTACGATTAATTATCATTAAAAAAATAAGATGATATAATTTGAAAAAAAGGAGAAAAATGGCAAACCTTCTTATAATAGGAGCAGGCGGCGTCGGGAGAGTCTCGGCATTCAAAGCGGCAAAAAACACTGATACTTTTCAAAATATAGTATTAGCCAGCAGAACAAAAAGCAAATGCGATGATATAGCAAAAGATATTAAAGAGAAACTGGGAGTTGATATTAAAACATACGCACTTGATGCAAATAAAGAAGAGAATGTAACAGAACTTATAAAAAAAGAAAATATTGACATTGTCTGTCATGTGGCACTTCCATATCAAAACCTGCCTATAATGCACGCATGTATTAAAACAGGCACGGCTTATCTTGACACGGCTTTGGCTGAAACAGAAGATAATCCCGATACTTATTACGATTTGCAGTGGGCACTTGATGAAGAATTTAAAAAAGCAAATACAATGGCGCTTCTTGGATGCGGATTTGACCCGGGAGTAACTTCTATAATGGTAAAATACGCGGCTGATTATCTGCTTGATGAAATAGAGGCAGTTGATATTTATGACTGCAATTTCGGAGACCACGGAAGAGCTTTTGCAACAAACTTCGATCCTGAAATAAATCTTAGAGAGCTTAATCTCCCGGGAAAATACTGGGAAGATGGAGAATGGAAAACAACAAAGCCTTTTGAAATTGAAACAAAACACTCTTATCCTGAATGCGGGGAAGCCACAAGTATTTTAATATGGCACGAAGAGCTTGAAAGTATCGTTAAACATTTCCCAAAACTCAAAAGAGCCAGATTTTTTATGTGTTTTAGCGATAAATACCTCTATCATTTCAAAGCGCTTAAAAATGTAGGAATGTTTGATATTAAACCTATAAAAATATGTGAAAACTGCGAAATTTCACCGCTTCAATTCCTTGCAAAAGTTTTACCTGACCCGCAGGAACTTGTCAAAAACTACAAAGGCAAAACAAACATCGGTGTTATTGTTGAAGGAATTAAAGAGGGTAAAAAGAAAAAATACTATATCTACAATATCTGCGACCATCAAAAAGCAATTGAAGAAACAGGCGCTCACTGCGTAAGCTACACAACAGGCGTACCGGCGATTATAGGATGCAAACTGATGGCTGAAAAAATATGGTGGAGCGAAGGCGTTCACAATGTGGAAGAATTTGACGCGAAACCTTTCTTTGAAGAGATGGAAAAACAAGGCCTTCCAATTAAAGTAATTGAAATTAAGGAGTAAAAATGGCAAATCTTTTAATCATAGGAGCCGGAGGAGTCGGCAGAGTAGCAACATTCAAAGCGGCTATGAACAATCACATCTTCGAAAACATAGTATTAGCCAGCAGAACAAAAAGCAAATGCGACGATATAGCAAAAGATATCAAAGATAGACTTGGAGTTGAGGTTAAAACTTACGCAATTGATGCTATGGATGTAGATGCTACGGCAAAGCTTATCAAAGATACGAAAAGTGAAATTGTTTTAAACGTGGCACTTCCTTATCAGGATTTGGCAATTATGGACGCATGTCTTAAAGCCGGGGCCCATTATGTAGATACGGCAAACTATGAACACCCGGACGAAGCCAAATTTGAGTATAAAGAGCAGTGGGCAAAAGATGAAGACTTTAAAAAAGCAGGACTTATGGCACTTCTTGGAAGCGGATTTGACCCGGGGGTTACAAATGTATTTACCGCATTTATTGCTCAGGAACTGCTTGATGAAATAGAAACGCTTGATATACTTGATTGCAACGCGGGTGATCACGGATATCCTTTTGCTACAAATTTCAATCCCGAAATCAATATCCGCGAAATCACTCAAAAAGGCAAATATTATGAAAACGGGGAGTGGAGAGAAATCGAGCCTATGAGCGTTAAGTTTGACTGGGAATATCCGGGAGTTGGGAAATATCCAAGTTATCTTTTGTATCATGAAGAGCTTGAAAGTCTTACCAAAAATTTCCCAAGCATAAAAAGAGCAAGATTTTTTATGACTTTTTCAGATAAGTATCTATGGCATCTAAAAGCCCTTCAAAATGTCGGAATGACAAGTATTGAGCCAATTGAAGTGTGCAAAGGATGCGAAATTTCCCCTATGGAATTTTTGAAAAAAGTCCTGCCGGACCCTGCAAGTTTAGGTCCAAGAACAAAAGGACAGACTCATATAGGTGTAGTTGCCACAGGATATAAAGACGGAAAGAAAAAAAGATATTATATCTACAATATCTGCGACCATCAGTGTGCATTTAGAGAAGTTGGAGCTCAGTGCGTTAGTTACACGACAGGAGTACCGGCAATGATAGGTGCTAAAATGATAGCGACCAAAACATGGTTTGAGCCGGGAGTTAAAAATATGGAAGAGTTTCCTGCCAGACCTTTTATGTATGAGCTTAACAAAAGCGGACTGCCTTGGTTTATAACAGAACTTCCAGCAGAAGGACTACCAATAGACAATTAACTTTCCCTTCTGTTATTTATAAAATTTTAGCAATTTTAACTAAACTTTCTTGACAAAAATAAATAAAAAGAGTTATAATTCTTATGCTAAAAACTTTTAAGGGGGCGAAAATGTTCATCACTAACAACATCGATAAAGAAAAACTCAAAGAGTTTAGTACTTTATCAATTATCAGCGGTATTATTATGGCAATTGCAGGGTTTCTTGCAATTATACATCCAATGGCAGGCAGTTTAGCATTTGTTATTTTCTTGGGAGCATTATTTGTAGCTTCTGGGATTGTGCAAGCTTGGATAACATTCAAAGCACATCAAAAAAGTGCAGGTGCGTGGTTTAAAGTTTTATTACTTTTAATCACTGGTATTTTACTTTTGATTTGGCCTGTGAGCGGAATTGCAGCTGTTGCTATTTTATTTGCCGCTTATTTCTTTATTGATGCATTTGCATCTTTTCAAATGGGACTTGATTTAAAACCATTAAAAGGTTGGTGGATAGCTGTTTTAAATGGTGTTTTAAGTTTCATTTTAGGTATTATTATGATTATAGGATGGCCATTTAGTGCAATTTATACAGTTGGAATTATCGTAGGGGTAAGTTTCTTAATGGATGGAATTGTATTAGTTTATCTTGGAATTTTGGCAAAACAAGGACATTATGATTAATCCCGTTTAGGCCAGAATTTAACAATAGAATATCCCTCGTCCCTGTGACGAGGTGCATTCTCATCAAATTCATACTCTTCTAAATAATCATTTAAAATTGTTGCTAAATATTTTAATCTATTTTCAATATTCATATCCGGAAACTCTTTTTTTAAAAACATATACAAATCTTCATTTTGATTTTTACATTTTTCATGAAGTTTTTTAATGTTTTCTTCGCTTAAATCAAGACTCATCACTAACCTTTATAAATTTTATCTCCGATTTGTCTGTATCTTTCATAATAGTATCTCACAAATTCATCGGCTTTTTTATTTAGAGGGTAATAATTTTTATCTTTATAAATAAACTTATCAAGGAAAATTTTAGCGTCTTTTTTTTCTTCATACACTTTTGCCAAATCAAGATATGTGTTTTTATACCAGTTTTTAAGTTTTTCATAATTTGAATAGTCATATTTTAAATTTTTGCCGTTAAACTTTATTATTTCATTTTCAAAAAGCCCCGTTAAATGTATAAGCCCTTCGATGTAATAAGGCAATACCTCATCAACTTCCATCCATGAAATAAGCCCAACCGCTCTTTTTATGATATCTTCTAAAATCGCTTCGATTAAATTATCATTTTCATTTTCAAAAAATGCCATAAGTCCACCGGTTGTAGCCTTAAACTCTTCAACATTTTTAAACATACCGGAACTATTCATTTTACTCTCTGTATCAACATCCACCCACAAAATATGCCCAAATTCATGCCCAATTGTTGTAATATCATAAACTTTTATAAATTTCTCTTTATCTTCAAGGTTTTCATAAAACTTATCCATAAATTCCCTGCCGAAAATTTCATAACTCAGCTCCATTTTAGGTCTGGCTTTTATATCTTCATACACCTTATCCACAAAAGCAAAGATTTTTTTGCCTTTTTCCAAACTTACCGCCTCATCATTTGGCACAACCTGAGCTGAAAAAAGACCGTTAAATTCTGCCCCATAAAAAGTAGCCGGGGTGGAGATATAAATCTGTGTTTTATCAATATTTCCAAGTGCAAAATTTAAAAGTTTCTCATTTTGACAGTATTTTTTATACATTGAAATAATATTTTCTTTAACTTCGCTTTTAAGAAAAGGATTTTTTATCCTGACATCAAGTTCGAGCGCCACGGCTTTGCGGAATTTGTCTTCATAGTATTCAAGAGGATGTCCTACCTGAACAGGGGATTTTATATCCATCCAGATTCTGTCAACATTCGCCCATTTTTTAACAACTTCATTAGTATTTTTTTCAAGCAGTGCCGTTTTTATGGCATTTAAATATAAAATCCATTCAGTTTTATATTCATCTTCAAAATTTTCTAGCCCGACAATCAGTTCGTCAATTGCCTTAACGGCTTCTTCGACTTCATCTGTAAACACATCATAATAGCATTTATTTACATATCCGCTCTGAGTTTTAATAAGAGCCGAATAACACCTATCACTAACTTCTCCGTCATAAAAATCAATTAAATCTTTCTCAATAAGATATGCCATAACCTTTGCTTCATCTCCTCCGAATTCAAAAGAGAGATTTTCATTTATCGTATGAATGATATGCTTTGTCCAGTTTGGCTGCCACTTGCTAAAAGCTATACCTATTTTGTGAATGCCTCTTAAAAGCTCACAGTAAAACCCGCCCACATAAGGACAGAGCTCTTCTATTAGTTTTTCATGCTCTTTGAGCCAGAAATTTTTGGTAAGCTCGTATAAATCAAGCTGAATCTCTTTGATATCTTCTTCACTAAAATCCCCTCTTCTTAAAAGATTCATAATTGCATCTTCCCTTAGATGAAAAAACCTTTTTTTAAGCGCCAAAAGATTATCTTCGTTTATTTCCAAATTAAGAGTTCTTAAAATTTCTTCAAACAAAGCCCTCATATCATCGGGACACTTTTGAAAATATCCGTTTATTCTCTCATCTCTTTTTCTTACAATTTCATACGCTTTTTCTAAAAACATTTTTATCCTTTAAAAATCATTCCAGGAATGCACTTTTTTAATAATCTGCCACTCATCTATTTTTGATATTGCGCTAAATCCTATATCTGATAAATAATTTTCATCAAAATGAATTTTACTTATCACATACCCTCCGTTTCTGAGTGCCCTAAAAAGCTTTTTAATATCTTCTTTTTTGTCTATTACAATAAAATGAAAAAATCTTTTGTAATTAAATTCCCCCTCTATTTTTTCAATATTGTATGAAACAGAGGAAAAAAGGGAAGGATTTGTAGTGGCAATATTTAGATTTTCTTCATCATTTATACTTTTGATTATTTCTATTACATTCTCCATTTCAAATCTCCATTAATTATATGCTTCCATAAGAATAAAGCTCTCTAAATAAAAACGCTTCTACAATTTCGGCAATATTCATACCATCTCTTGGAGTCATCAGAGGCTCGGCCCCGGTTTCCAAAAAGTCAAAAACATACTCTTCTTTTGGAGTAACAAAAAAATGAACCGATCCTAAAAGGTCATCTCTGTTTTGGACATAGTCTATTTTTTCAATTTTACCTTCATTCACAAAAACTTTTGCAAATTTATCAGCTTCTTTTGAAAGTACGCAAACATCATCTTTTACAGGAATTCCGAGTATAAACATCTATCCCCTTTCAATATCACCGTAATAACTTGCAATTCCGTAAGTCAGGTTCCCTACTTTGTCAAATCCGAGCTGCTGCTCTAAGGCTCTTTGAAGATATGCGCTTCTGCTTCCGACATGACAGTAAATAATAATTCTTTCATCTTTAAGTTTCATCCATTCATCCAAATCATACTGAACCCTGCTTATCGGAAGCAATTTATCAGTGCCTTTAATCCTTGCCATTTCATGCTCAAAAGGCTCTCTTATATCGATAAGTTTGAAATTAACAAGTCCTTTTTCTCTGGCTTTAAGCAACATTTCAAGCTCTTCACCTAAAATCTGTTCTTTTTCCAAAATTGTTTCAAGCTCAGCTACATTTAGCCCTTCCACATCTTTATGCTCATGCGGGTGTGTTTTTTCATAATTTTGTACATATTCACTCGAACAGAATATTCCGCAGTGACACACCCCATCTTGCGGGATTTCTTTTTCAATAGCCTGAGGACAAGGACAAATTCTGTTATCCGCACTTACATATTTACCGTCTTTTTCTTCTACTGGAAAACACGGACAAAATCTTTTGCCATAAAGCACTTTATTGTTCGTAAGTCCTTTTAATACCCTCTCAACAACCTCTTCATCGGGATTGAATTCCCAATTAAACTGTTTTACAACTTTGTGTGCGAATTTTTCTGTTTTTAAAAATTCCTGCTGAAATTCAGGTGAATTTATATCAACCGTTTTCATTCATTTCCTTTAAGTTCTGTTTCAATTTCACTGCATTTATCAGGATTACAAAATATTCCGCAGTGACAGCACCCCTCAGCTACTTCATGATCAATTGCCGGTTTACAAGGACAGATTCTATCTTCTTTATCCCCCATAGGTATAAAACAAGGGCAGTATCTTTTACCATACATTAATTTATTTCTTGTAAGTCCCATGACTATTGCGTCATAAACTTCTTCATTTGGATTTAAACACCAGTTAAACTGTTTAACTACTTTTTCTACAAATTTTTTTGTTTTTTCCTCTTCTTGTTTAAATTCTTCCGAATTCATATCAACATCTGTTCTTTTTGGTGCAAGCATAATATCTCCTTTTTTTATTTCATTTTATCAAAGCTTATTTAAAAAGTCAAAAAAAGATAAAATTTATCTTTAATGAATCAAATTTAAACAAATAATGATTAAATTTTAATCAATTAAAAAATAAAAATACCTCTTTGTTTAGATAAAATTACAACAATAAAACAAAAGGAGCTGAAATGAAAAAAATTGAAGCTATTATCAAACCTTTCAAACTAGATGAAGTTAAAGAAGCTTTAATTGAAGCTGGAATTACTGGTATTACAGTAAGTGAAGTAAAAGGACATGGAAGACAACAAGGACATACAGAACTTTACAGAGGGGCTGAATATGTCGTTGATTTTTTACCAAAAGTAAAACTTGAAATATTTGTTAATGACGAATATGTAGATGTAACAGTAAATACAATTTTAGAACACGCAAGAACAGGCAAAATTGGTGATGGTAAAATTTTTATAATTCCTGTTGAAGAGGCAATTAGAATAAGAACAGGAGAAAGGGGAAGCGATGCTGTTTAGAATATTAGCAATACTTGGAATAGCAAATTTAGCCTTTGCCGCCGATAAACTAAATAGCGGTGATACCGCTTGGATGTTGATTTCAACAGCATTAGTTTTATTCATGACACCAGCAGGACTTGCAATGTTTTATACAGGTATGACCAGAGCAAAAAATGCCGTGAATACAAGCGCAATGGTTGTAGGTGCTTTTGTTATAGGTTTTTCTGCATGGATAATAGCAGGATATTCTCTTGCATTTAGCAGTGGAAACGGCTTTATTGGAAGTTTAAACAATATTTTACTTAATGGAATATCATGGAAAGAATTAAGTGGAACTTATCCAACTTATGTATTTATTGCATTCCAAGGAATGTTCGCTGCAATCACAATAGCAATTGCTGCTGGTAGTGCTATTGAAAGAATGAAATATACAACATGGCTTATTTTCTCATTTTTATGGGTAATAATCGTATATGCACCAATTGCTCATATGATTTGGGGCGGCGGATTTTTAATGAACAGGGGTGCACTTGATTTTGCCGGTGGAACAGTTGTTCATATGAATGGTGGTCTTGCTGGACTTGTTTTAGCAATTTTACTTGGTAAAAGAAAAGGTTATGGAAAAATCGCTTTTAAACCTATGAGTGTGATGCTCACAAGCCTTGGTGCAGCAATTTTATGGTTTGGATGGTTTGGATTTAACGCAGGAAGCGCATTTGGTGCAAATAGAATTGCAGGACTTGCATTATTGACTACTGCATTTGCTCCGGCAATTGCAGCAATAACATGGATTATTTTGGAATATATTGTATATAGAAAAATGACACTTTTAGGTTTAGCATCTGGTATTGTAGCTGGACTTGTAGGTATTACACCGGCGGCTGGATTTGTTGATATGATTGGTTCAATTATTATTGGCTTAGGTTCAAGTTTAATTGCATTCTGGGGAGTTGTGTGGCTCAAAAAGAAACTTGGTTATGATGATGCACTTGATGCATTTGGTGTTCACTTTTTAGCAGGCTTGTATGGTGCATTGGCTGTTGCATTCTTAACTGTAAAAGATCCTGATTTATTATGGAACAGTCCTTTAAAAGAGACAGGAAGTAGAATGGCTCAGTTTTTAGTGCAACTTGAAAGTGTTGTTATTGTAGGAATTTATACTGCAATTGCAACTGCAATAGTATATTTTATATCTTCACTAATTACGGGTGGAGCAAGAGTAGATGAAGATACAGAAACTCAGGGACTTGATGAAGCAATCCACGCAGAAAGATCATTTAATCTTTAATCTCCTCTTTTCTTTGCTTTTAAATAAATTAATTTTTTCTCCAAATTTCAACGTAATATACTCACAACTGCACCTTAAAACTCAACACTTAAAACCATCTCCTACTCCCTCTTCCCTTTTTCCTATTCCCAATTTGCTCATATACTAATTATAAACAATAAATAAATTTACTCCGCAAGAAGTACAAATTTTTACCGCTTCTAAAAAGTGCAAACTGCTTTGCTTTAAGTGCACTTTTTAACGCTCTTTATTCGCTAAATTTGCAATTGCTCGTGCATTTTTTTTGTTTATTTTTGAAACTTGGAATTATTACTTAAAAAAATTTCTCCTCCCTTTTCCCTACTTCCTTCTCCCTTCTCCCAACTTCCTACTTCCTTCTCCCCATCCACCCATCCACCATTTATGTTATAATTCCTTTCAAAAAGGTGTAAATGTTTTTAGCAAAATCAGAATATCTTAAAAAAATAAAAAATATAGCCGAAATGGCAAGAGAGCTTAATTTAAATGTTTATATTTGGGGTGAAAAAGGTGTTGGTAAAAGTTTCCTTGCAAAATATATAGCTCCAAATGCCGTAATTAATCCCAAATCACCAACTATAAATCCAATAATTATTGAAAATTTTGATTCATTGATAAATCTTCCTGAAAAATACTCTTTATTGATAGCAACAGGAGAAAAACCTGTTGATAAAACAATTTTTGAAAAATATTTTGATTTGGATATAGAACTGAAACCATTAAAAGAGCATCCCGAAGATATAAATTTTTTTATTGATTATTTTACTAAACAAGCAAAAAAAGAACTTAAAATTGATAAAGAAATAAAAATAAACGAGCCTGATATTGAAGAAAATTTAAATTCATTAAAAAGACAAATTTATAAAAACTTATTATTTGCAAATAATAAAGAAGCAATTTTAAAAGAACTTGAAAATTTTTTATTAATTCAACACAAAACATATGAAGAAGAACTTAAAGATTTTGAAAAAACACTTTTTAATGCAATGAAAAAAAGATATAAATCAAAACTAAAAATATCCGAAAATCTGAAAATAAACAGAGTAACTCTTACAAAAAAAATGAAAGGCTTAGATGTTTGAGTTTTTTATAGAATATGATATTAATCCTGTAATATTTTTCGATCATATAGGAAATATTAAATACTGCAATCAAGAAGCAGAAATGTTTTTATCATATGTAAATGTAAAAGATATATTCAATTTTACTATTCAAAATGCACCAAAAGAACAAGGTGTAATAACACAATTTAAAGAGATAAAGTTTTTGGATTTTAATTTTAATGGCTATACAATTGGATATAATTCAAATGAAACAATAGGAATAAGATTATTTATAAATACTGTAAAACACAATATCAGCATAGAAAACCTAGAAAAAACAGATTTATTAAAACTTTTAAATTTTGCAATAGAATATATTACATTAAAACAAAAAACAAAATTTAAAATATATCCTGATTTATCGTTTAATGAAATATTTATAAACAAAAAAGAACTATTGCATATTTTATTAGATATTTTTGAAAATCAATCTATTGTGGAAATTTACACACATATAAAAGTTGGGGAATA
>JALWNI010000126.1 GCA_027083695.1 Nautiliaceae bacterium
GCTTATTTGACAATAAAATATTTTAAAAATATAGACTTAAATACTATACTTTCGATAGTTTTTTTTAAAATATTTACCCCTTTTAGTATTATTGCACTTGTTTATATGTTGTTTATGGTTGCTCCTATTCATGTAAGAATTTCAAATACAGTATTGTTTATGGTAAAATCAATTAGTTTAAGTGTATTAGTATGGGGAGGAATGCTTATTTTATATAAATTTGCAAAACAAGGAGTTTTGCCTTATTGGAGTTTAAGTTTAATTTTTATTATTTTATTAATAATTAATATTTTTATAACAAGGAGAAATAATGAATTTTAAAGATTTGGCAAAAAAATACAACACACCTTTATATATATATGATTTAAATCATTTTAGTAATCAATATAATAATTTAAAAAATGCTTTTAAGGGAAGAAAAAGTATTATTGCCTATGCAGTGAAGGCAAATTCAAATTTGAGTGTAATTAAACATTTTGCCTCTCTTGGTAGTGGAGCTGATTGTGTAAGTATTGGTGAAGTAAAAAGAGCTCTTTTGGCTGGTGTGGATAAATATAAAATAATTTTTAGTGGCGTAGGTAAAAGAGATGATGAAATAAAAGAGGCAATTGAAAAAGATATATTAATGATTAATGTAGAGAGTGAAGCAGAACTAGCAATAATACATAATATCGCAAAAAATATGGGGAAAACAGCCAGAATCAGTATAAGAGTAAATCCTAACATCGATCCAAAAACCCATCCGTATATTTCAACGGGTCTACATGAAAATAAATTTGGTGTTGATATAGAAACAGCAAAGAAAATGTATATTTTTGCCAAAAAGAGTGAGTTTTTAAATCCTGTTGGAATACATTTTCATATTGGAAGTCAGCTTACAGAACTTGAACCTATAAAAGAAGCTAGTGCAATTGTTGCCGATTTAGTTAGAAGTTTAAAAGCGATAAATGTAGATATAAAATTTTTTGATGTCGGTGGAGGTCTTGGTATAAGATATAAAGATGAAGAACTGATTGAACCATATGATTATGCTCAGGCAATTTTGAGTACTCTAAGCGGTCTTGATGTCACAATTATATGTGAACCCGGAAGATTTCTTGTAGGGAATGGTGGATACTTTTTAACAAAAGTTTTATATGAAAAAATTAATGGAGATAAAAGATTTGTAATTGTTGATGGAGCTATGAATGATTTAATAAGACCAAGTTTATATGATGCTTATCATAAAATTGAAATATTAACTTCTGTGCAAAATCCAAAAATTTCAAAAGCAAATATTGTAGGACCTGTGTGTGAGAGTGGGGATTTTTTTGCAAAAAATATAGATGTTCCTGAAACAAAGGCGGGAGATTTAGTAGTCATTTATTCAGCAGGTGCATATGGATTTACGATGAGTAGTAATTATAATACCCGTCCAAGAGCTGCTGAGGTAGCAATAGAAAATGGAAAAGATAGACTTATTAGAAGAAGGGAAACTTTTGAAGATTTAATTGAGTGTGAAATTGATTATATGGTATAAAAATGAGGGGATATTTTATCGATATTCAAGGAACTTTAATTGATGATAAAAATTTTTTGCCGCTCCCTGGGGCAATTGAATTTCTTGAATATTTAAATGAAAAAAAAATTCCTTTTGTTTTAGTTACAAATAACACCAAAAAAGAATCTGATAAATTTATGAAATATCTCCAAAATTTAGGATTTATTTTTGATAAACATCAATATTTAGATCCATTGATAATAATTAAAAATGAATTAAAAAATATAACATTAAAACCATATGGTAATGAAAAATTTGTAAAAATTATTAAAAAAAATTTTAATGTTTCAAATGAGCCAGAAGGAGTAATTTTAGGTATAAAAATTTTTGAACCTAGTGAAATTTCTGATATAATCGAATTATTATTAAAGGGGGCAACTCTTTATGGAATGCATAAAACTTCTCTTTATGTAAAAGATAATAAAAGGTACCCAGGACTTGGTGCAGTATTGGAGATGTTAAAATTTGCAACCGGCAAAAATTATACTATTTTTGGAAAACCAAGCGAAAAATTTTTTAAAGAAGCAGCTAAAAAAATAAAACTTAATTTTGATAAAATCACTATTATAAGTGATGATTTAATTGGAGATTTATTACCTGCAAAAAAATTTGGTATGGAAAATGTTTTAGTTCTGACAGGTAAAATAAAAAATGAGAAAGAAATAACTACAAAACCTGATTTAATCGTAAAAGATTTAAATGAATATTTAAAAAAATTAGGGAGATATAATGGAGAGTGAATTAAAAAAATTAAGGGCTGAAATAGATAACATAGACAATAAAATATTAACTCTTCTTAATAAAAGAATGCAAATTGTTAAAAAAGTAGGAGAGCTTAAAAATAATTCAAAAGCTCCAATATATAGACCTGAGAGGGAAAAAGAGATAATAGATAGACTAACTACTCTTTCAAATGAGCAAAATGGTATTTTGGGAAGAGATGAAATTGAGGCTATATTTCTTGAAATTTTTGCAATTTCTCGTGCACTTGAAAGAAAAGAGAGAATTGCTTTTTTAGGTCCTGTTGGTACATATACTCATCAAGCGGCTGAGTCAAGATTTGGAGCCAATGCAAAATATCTTCCTCTTTTAAATATTGAAGCGGTATTTAAAACAGTTTCAAATAAAGAAGCGAAATACGGAGTTATCCCAATAGAAAACAATACAGA
>JALWNI010000127.1 GCA_027083695.1 Nautiliaceae bacterium
TTATTAAAAGCTGTAAGAGGAATAGGATATAAACTTGATTAAAAAACTAATTTGCAAAAATGAAAAGGAAGAGATAGAAAAATTAAAATCAGAACTTAAAAAACTCAAAAAAGAAAATAAAAAACTCAAAATTCAAAATTCTTTTAAAGATGATGTAATTTCGGCAATATCTCATGAATTTAAAAACCCTATTTCCATAATAAATGGATATATAGAAACAATATTAAATTCAAATCTCCCTCCTCATCTGCAAATAAAATTTTTGCAAAAAATTCATAACAATACATTAAGACTTTCTGAATTAATAGACAGATTATATCTTATTACCAAAATAGAAAATCAAAAACTTAAAATAAAAAAAGAAAAATTTAGACTTGATTTGGCAATAAAAGAAGTAGCAGAAAGTTTTGATGAAAATAGAATAAATCTTAATTTAATTCCTTTAACCGTTAAAGCGGATAAAAATCTAATACAAATAGTTATTTATAATTTAATCTCAAATGCAATTAAATACTCAAAAGGTAAAATTGATATAAATCTTAATAATAAATATTTTGAAGTAATTGACAAAGGCATAGGAATAGCAGAAAAAAATCTTGAAATGATAAAAGAAAAATTTTTCAGAGTTGCTAAAAATGACTGGGATAATTCATTAGGTCTTGGTCTTTATATAGTAGAAAAAATTTTAAAATTTCACAACACTCATTTGGAAATTGAAAGTAAAATAAAAAAAGGAAGTAAGTTTTATTTTGATATTACTTCGATAAAAGATAAGGAATACCAACTACCAACGAAGTAAGAAAAACTAATCCAATAAACATTAAAATCATAAATCTCCAAAATGGAAAAGGCTTTTCATTATTGCCTTCATTATTTTTAATTTCTTCACTCATCGCATAACTCCTTTGAATTGGCAAAACTTGCTTTAATCAGTTTTATATCTTCTGGTGTACATAAAATAATCTCATCTTCTGCATTTAAAAGATTAAAAAGATCCATTAATGCATCTAAATTCATAGCCTTGATACCATATTTTTCTCTAAGATATGCAATTGATTCCAAATCATTTACGCAAAAAACAGCGTCTTTAATCTCACTTGCCCTATCTAGTCTTTCAAATTTTTTATTATCTGCTGTATATACATATACATATTTCATTTTTTCCCTTTTTTCATATTAATATAAAGATGAATAATATCAATAGCAGCAGGTGTGACTCCACTTATTTCACTTGCTTGAAAGAGTGTTTTTGGTCTTACTTTTTCAAGTTTTTCAACAACTTCGCGGCTAAGTCCCGGAATACCATTATATTCAAAATCCTCAGGAATTTTAACTTTTAACATTTCTTTCATTTTATCAATTTGAGCTTTTTGTTTTTGAATATAATGATGATATCTTGCCTCGATCAAAACCTGCTCTAACGCTTCCTCGCTTAAATTTTTAAGTTCAGGCGCAATTTTTAGCAATTTTTCTTTATCAAAAGTATGTCTGCTTGCTATTTTTCTAAGCTCCATTTTATTTTGAATTTTATCTTCTCCCATAGCTTCAAGAGCGGCATTTATCTCTTTATTTGGAGTAACAAATGTCTCATTTAAATATTTCATTCCTTTTTCTATCTCTTTTTGAAGTTTTTCAACTTTTCTATATGTCTCTTCATCCAAAAGCCCAAGTTCATATCCGTATTTTCCAAGTCTGAGTATTGCATTATCTTCTCTTAATAACAGTCTATATTCGCTTCTACTTGTAAACATTCTATACGGCTCGTTTGTCCCTTTTGTAACCAAATCATCTATTAAAACACCTATATAAGCCTGATCTCTTCTAAAAATTAAAGGTTCTTTTTCATCAAGTTTAAGAGCAGCGTTAATTCCTGCCATAATTCCCTGAGCCGCAGCCTCTTCATAACCTGTCGTTCCATTTATCTGCCCTGCAAAGAAAAGCCCTTCAACAGTTTTTGTTTCAAGAGAATGTTTTAAAATAGTAGGCTGAATAAAATCATACTCAATCGCATACCCAAATCTTACTATTTTAGCGTTTTCAAGCCCCGGAATTGAATGGATAAAATCTTCTTGAACATCCATAGGAAGTGATGTTGAAAGTCCGTTTAGATAGTATTCAGTAGCTTCTCTTGTTTGAGGCTCCACAAATACATGATGTCTTTCTTTATCCGGGAATTTATTAAGTTTATCTTCAATGCTCGGGCAGTATCTAGGACCAATTCCTTCAATCTGTCCTGTAAATAGCGGGGCTCTGTGGAAATTGCTTTTTATAATGTCATGAGTTGTTTCATTTGTATATGTCACAAAGCACGGAAGCTGTTCCGGCTTAAATGTTTTTCTATCAGTCCTGAATGAAAAAGGTTTTGGATTTTCATCTCCGGGCTGAATTTCCATTTTGGAAAAATCTATACTTCTTGCATCTATTCTGGCAGTTGTACCTGTTTTTAGTCTTTCTAGTTTAAATCCCAAATCCTCCAAAGATTTGCTTATCTTTTTTGCAGGAAGTTCGTGAAACCTTCCACCCTCAATTTTAACAGGTCCAAAATGCATTAGCCCTCTCATAAATGTACCGGTAGTAAGTATAAGAGCTTTGCATTCATATTCATTTAAAAGATTTGTTTTAACTCCCTCGACTCTACCGTTTTTAACAATTATTTCATCTACTATCTCCTGAGCCACTGTTAAATTTGGAGTGTTTAATATCTTATCTCTCATCCAAATTCTATATCTGTCCATATCTATCTGCGCTCTGCTTCCTCTAACAGCCGGACCCCTGTTTTCATTAAGCACTCTGAATTGAAGTCCTGTATTATCAGTAGCAAGTGCCATAAGACCACCAAGAGCATCAATCTCTTTTACAAGATGTCCTTTCGCAAGTCCACCAATAGCTGGATTACAGCTTGCAGCCCCTATCTGTTCTACAAGCATTGTAAGAAGCAGGGTTTTTTTACCCATTTTTGCAGCAGTATGTGCAGCTTCAATCCCTGCATGTCCTCCACCTACTACAATTACATCAAATTTTTTCATCAAACTCCTTTAATTTCTCAGCATTTTTTATATATTTTTGCAAATTATCAAGTTTTTCATTTATTTCTGTATTTAAAAAATCCTCAAAATCTTTTTTTGTTGAAATATTTACCAGATTGTCATCAAACACATCAAGTAAAATATTACTGTTTCCCACAATAACCAAATATTTTCTATTATTAAATTCTAATAGAGCCACTCTATTTTTTGGGTCTATTGGTTTTTGAAATAAAATATTTATACCACTTTTAATAGGAAGTTTTTTTACTATTTTTTTTCTCACTAAGAAAAGGATTATAGCAAGAATTATTAAAATTGCAAGTGAAATTACATAACTCAAATAATCAAGTTGAGTTTGAGGATTTGTAATTATTAAATTGTCTTTTTTCATTGGCGATGGTTGGGTATCTATTATTCTAAATCTAACACCATACCCATCAGGAGTAAGTGCTACGGATGTTTTATATTTTTCAGAAGTATCAAATTTTATTAAAACTTTGTTTTGTTGTGGAATAATTTTTACATCTTTAACAAAAAAATTATTAAATTTTTTTTCATATTTTTTATTTGAAACAATATCTGTTATTAAAAACTTATTCTTTCCGATATTAATCACTTTACCTTTAAATTCTGAGTCCAAAGATAAAAGAATATCAAGTTTTTTATTTTGGGGGAAAAAATTTACATTAATTAAATCACTTCCAAAAAGTAAAAAAAAAAAAAAAATAATTAATTTTTTCATTTTTCTTCTCTTGTTAGATAATAAATAAGAGAATTTGCATCAAGCACCTCATTTAATCTTATTGCAAGATTTTTTTCATATACCATAACTTCCCCCTTTCCAATAATTCTTCCATTTACATAAACTTCTGCACTCTCACCGGCAGGTTTGTGCAAATCAATCACACTTCCTCTTTGAAGTTTAAGTATTTCTCTAAGGCTCATCTCAACTCTTCCAAGGTCGCTTTCAAAAAGTATTTCGGTATCAAGAAGCTCTTCATAATCTGGAATTACTTCTTCAATTAATTTTTCAAGTTCATTTAAATTTACATTTTTATCCATTAAACTTCCTTAAAAAGTATAGAAAAACATTTGCCCTTTATACTTAGATTTATCCTTTTATCATAATCAATATTTATATTTTCAAAAAATTTTGGTGTTGAGATATCAAAATGAATATTTTCTTCACTTGCTAAAACTTTTGCATTTCCTACAATCAGATTTGCTATTTCTTTTGATAAATCTTCAATATCATAATCTCTATCACCAAACAAAAGCTCACTTATACTATCTAAAACATCTTTTGGTAAAATTAAATAAATATCAATATTTACATCTCCCCTTATATCAATTTCACTAATAAAGCCATGTTTTATTTCATCTTTACAATGGTCAATTTCAGCTCCAATACTTTTTGCAAAATTTTTTGCAGCTTCTTCAAAAAACTTTTCCATACATTCTCCTTAGAGTTTATTATATAATTCTACCAAAAAAGGATAAATTTGATAACAGCAATACTAGTAGGAATTATAACAGGTTTTTTTAGCGGTTTTTTAGGAATTGGAGGCGGTACAATATTGGTTCCAACTCTTTTATTTTTAGGATTTGGACTTAAAGAAGCTATTGGTATAAGCGTAACCCAAATGATGTTAAGCTCTTTATATGGTTCATATCTTAATTACAAAAAAGGACTTTTAAAAATAAAAAATGGTCTTTCACTTGCAATAGGAGGAGCTGTTGGAGCAGGTTTTAGCGGAGTAATTGTAAAATACACAAATAAAGAAATCTTAGGAACTATATTTTTAATACTAGTATTAATTGCAATAATAAGATTTTTTATTACTGTAAAAGAGCCTCACGATGAACCTCCAATCGACAATAAAAAACTTTTTTTTATTGGTATATTTGTAGGAGCTATTGCTATTAGTGTTGGTGTTGGAGGTGCTATTTTAATTACTCCTATTCTTGTGGGATTTTTAAAATATAAACTTAAAACCACTGTAAGCCTTAGTCTTTTTTTCGTAGTTTTTTCATCTATTTCAGGATTTATTTCTCAAAGTCTTGCTGGACATATCAATTATATTGAAGGATTTGCGATTGGGATTGCAAGTTTAATTGGAACATATTTTGGAGTCAAACTATATCATAAAATTGATACACAAATTCATAAAAAAATACTTCTTGTTTGGTATGTTTTGATATTCTTTGCTATGATATATAAATTATATTTTTAAGGGAATTAATGAATAATAAATTATTAATAGAAACTTTTGTAATATTACTTATATTATACCGTATATATATTTTACAAAAATTCAATATAAAATCAGCTGCTGATAAACTTTTTGCATTATATTATTTAAGAAATCACCATCCTGTAATGGCAGCAGTAATTATTTTTTATATATTTGAAATTGCAGCAATTGAATTTATAGTTTTAAATAAAGTAGATATACCTTTGATTTTTCTTGGAATGATAGAACTTTTTATGATTTATAGACATATTTATATTCCTCTAAAAACAGATGATAAAGAAGATTATATTGATACAGTGATAAAAAGAATGTTTAGCACGCTAACATATACTGAATATACAGAAATAAAAGGTGAACTTTATAAACCTCAGCCGGTATGGAAACTTTATTTAACAGAAATGATAGTTCTATTTTTCGCAATTTGGTCTATTGAATTTCCTTAATTTTAGCTTAAATTTTTGGTATAATTTTAAACTTTATTTAAAGGAGTTTATTTGGATAAAATTAAAATAACAGGTGCAAGGGAAAATAATTTAAAAAATATAAATCTTGAAATTCCAAAAAACAGGCTTATTGTTTTTACAGGTCTTAGCGGTAGTGGAAAGAGTACGCTTGCTTTTGATACTCTATATGCGGAAGGACAAAGAAGATATATCGAATCTCTAAGCTCATATGCAAGGCAGTTTTTACAGCGTACTGGAAAACCGGAAGTTGATAAAATTGACGGTTTAACACCGGCTATTGCAATAGACCAGAAAACCACATCCAAAAACCCGCGTTCTACTGTCGGGACTGTAACTGAAATATATGATTATTTAAGACTTTTATACGCAAGAATAGGAATACAATATTGCCATTTATGCGGTCAAAAAATTACCCAAATGACTCCTCAGGATATTATAAATGAAGTATTAAAACTCCCACAAAAAGCAAAAATAATAATTTATGCCCCTCTTGTAAAAGAAAAAAAAGGTGAATTTCATGATTTAATTGAAAAATTAAGGCATGACGGAATAATAAGAGCGTACATCAACGGTACAATTGTAAGACTCGATGAAGAAATTGAACTTAAAAAAACAAAAAAACACACAATAAAAGCGGTAATTGACAGGGTTATAGTAAAAGAAGAAAATAAAAGCAGAATCGCAGAAGCAGTTGAAAGGGCTTTGAATAAGAGTTTTGGAGAAGTAGAAATTGAAATATTAAATGCAAAAGAACTTGGACTTGATAAAGATTTTATCCATTACAGCGAGCATAATGCATGTTTTGATTGTAAGGTGAGTTTTGAAGAACTTGAACCTACAAGCTTTTCTTTCAATTCACCAAAAGGCGCATGTCCAAAATGCGACGGTCTTGGAGTAACATATACACTTGATATGGAAAAAGTGATAAAAGACAAACCCCTAAACAAAGGAGCAATTCCTCTGATATGGGGATTTAACAAAAAATATTATCAGGAGTTTTTTAAAGCATTATGTAGTGAGCTTGATATAGATATGAATAAAAGTTTTTATGATTTAGAAGATTATCAAAAAAAAACCATTCTCAACGGAACTGCTTATGAAATTGAATTTTATTACGGTAAACACAAAATCTCAAAAAGATGGCCGGGACTACGCCAAATTGCTCTTGATATGTATAAAGATGATGATTTAAGCGAAATTATGACTGAAAGCACTTGTCCTAGTTGCAAAGGATTTAGACTAAAACCTGAAAGCCTTGCAGTAAAAGTAGCAGATAAAACAATAGCTGAAATTATTTCAATGCCAATTGACAAAGCTTACGAATTTTTCAGTAATGAAAAGAATTTTGAATATTTAAGCGCTCAGGAGAAAATGATAGCAGAACCTATTTTAAAAGAAATTCGCGAAAGACTCTTTTTCCTTGTGGATGTAGGACTTGGATATCTGACACTTCACAGAGACGCAAGGACGATAAGCGGAGGCGAATCCCAAAGAATCAGAATCGCTTCTCAAATCGGAAGCGGTCTGACAGGAGTTATGTATGTACTTGATGAGCCAAGCATCGGGCTTCATGAAAGAGATACGCTAAAACTTATAAACACTCTTAAAAATCTTAAAAACAAGGGCAATACGGTCATTGTCGTTGAACATGACAGGGAAACGATACTAAATGCGGACCATATCGTTGATATAGGACCGGGAGCTGGAAAATTCGGAGGTAAAGTAATTTTCAGCGGAGATGTAAATAAACTTATGAAAAGCAACACCACAACAGCAAAATATCTTAGACGTGAACTTGATATAAACTATCAAAAAAACAGACCACAAAATGAATGGATAGAAATTAAAAATGTAAATATTAACAATATAAAAAATTTAGATGTAAAAATACCTCTAAGAAACCTTGTATGCGTAACGGGAGTATCTGGAAGCGGGAAAAGCTCATTAATACTTCAAACGCTTTTACCTGTTGCAAGAGAAATTTTAAATCATGCACATAAAATAAATAAAGTAAAAGGTGTAGAAATAAATGGGTTAAATAAACTTGATAAGGTAATTTATCTTGACCAAACTCCAATAGGCAGAACACCAAGAAGTAATCCGGCCACATATACAGGGGTATTTGATGATATTAGAGCACTTTTTGCATCAACCCCCGAGGCTCAACTTAGAGGTTATACTCCGGGAAGATTTAGTTTTAACGTTAAAGGCGGAAGATGCGAAGTGTGCAAAGGTGAAGGTCAAATAAAAATAGAAATGCACTTTTTACCTGATGTAATGGTAATGTGTGAAGCCTGTCAAGGAAAAAGATATAACGAACAGACCTTAGAAATTAAATACAGGGGCAAATCAATAGCGGATGTTCTAGCAATGAGCGTAGATGAAGCGTATGAATTTTTTGAAAAAATCCCAAAAATAAAAAATAAATTAAAAACCCTAAAAGATGTAGGACTTGGTTACATCACTCTCGGACAAAATGCAGTAACTCTAAGTGGCGGTGAAGCTCAAAGGATAAAATTAGCAAAAGAGCTAAGTAGAAGAGACACTGGAAACACTTTATATATCTTAGATGAACCGACAACCGGACTTCATTTTAAAGATATTGATAATTTAATGAAAGTTTTACAACATTTAGTGGATTTAGGAAACAGTGTAATAGTAATTGAGCATAATTTAGATTTTATTAAAAATGCTGATTATATTATAGATATGGGACCAGAAGGCGGAAGCGGTGGTGGCAGGGTAATAGCTACGGGAAATATTGAAGATATTGTAAAAAAATATGCTAATATTAGCTATACAGCAAAATATTTAAAAAAGGAATTAGAATTTTTACACAAGATGAAATAAAACATTTTTTTATTATTCCGTTTATTTTAGGAATAATTGGCGGATTTTCTGCTTATATATTTAGAGAATTTATTAAATTTTTTACAGGTATATATAATGATTTGAATTTTATACATTCAGATTTGTTTTATATTATTACTATGCCTTTAATCTTTTTATTTTCATTTTATATAATAAAAAATATTCCCATAAATCCAAACAATGTATCTATTGATGAAATTGCTAAAAAAATAACACTTTCTATGGGACATTTCTCTCCTATTAAAGGATTAATTGTACTTTTTTTAACATCTGTAAATATTGGTTTTGGAGCTCCTGTTGGAAGAGAAGGACCTATTGCAAAACTTGGGGGAGTTGCTAGTGAAATATTTTTAAAATTCGTAAGAGTGGAAAAAATAAATATTCCTATTTATTTAAGTGCGGGAGTTTCAAGTGCAATTGCAGCAACTTTTAATGCACCGCTTGCAGGAATTATTTTTGGACTTGAAATTATTATAGGGAAAATTAATTCTTATATTTTAATTCCATTGATTGTATCAACTGTTACAGCAACCTTAATATCAAGAGAATTTATTGGAAATTTTACAGCATTTTATGTACCGCATCTTAAATACAGTCACTATTATTTTTTCTTCTCTCCGTTTGAAGCACTGTTTTTTGGAATACTTGCTATTGGATTTTTACATGCGATTTCATTTTTTAAAAAATTAAGAAAAGAGTATTATCATAAATGGGATAGAGTAGTTTTAATTCTTGGTTTAATAGTAGGAATTTTAATTGTTATAAGACCAGAAGTTAGAGGAGTCGGATATAATTTTGTAGAAAATATTTTCCAAAATAAAGTAACTTTTTTAGGTGCATTTTTTACAATGTTTTTTAAATATATTGCAACTATTTTTAGCATTGGAAGCGGTCTTTTTGGAGGTGTATTATCACCAAGTATCGTTATTGGAGCATTTGGAGGTTATTTTTTTGGAAATTTTTTTCATTTTCTTGGCCTTGATCCAAGAGTTTTTGCTCTTATAGGAAGTGCTGCGATGCTTAGCGGGATTACAAAATCTCCTCTTAGAAGCTCTATTATTATTATTGAACTTACGCAATCTTATCAATTTATTTTACCCATATTATTAACATCAGCTATTACTAATTATTTGATTTCTTTTTTTGAACATGGTTCATATTTTAAAAGGGCTCTTTTACAAAGAGGAATAGACATTGACAATGAAGAAGTAATAAACTTTTTTAATATTGAGAATTTAAAAAAATATCTTCTAAAAATAAAACCTTTAAAAGAAAACGATTCTTATCAAACAATTAAAGAGAGATTTCATTTTACATATATTCCTTATCTCCCGGTAGTGGATAATAATAATCATCTTATTGGAATAGTGTCTCTTAAAGATTTAAAAAGAAAGAAAAATAAAAAAATTGCAAAAGATATTATGAGTAAAAAACCATTTGCTATAACTCCTAATTCTTCTAAAAAAGATATTTTCAAGGCGTTAAGTATTCTTAATGCAAATTATATTCCTTATGTAAATGAAGATAATGAATATATAGGTATGATAGATTTAAATCAATTTTTAAGAAATATTTCTTTAAAAATTTAATTTTTCATTGACAACTGAATTATTTTTGTTTTATAATTCACTTACTAAACGGTAAGTAAGGAGCACAATGAATAAAAAAGCAGAAATAATCAAAATTGCCTGCAAAGAATTTGCAAAGTATGGATATAAAGGTGTAAGTTTAGACAAAATTGCCAAACAAGCAGAAATTTCAAAAGCTGCAATTTATTATCATTTTGAAAACAAATCTGAACTTTTTCAAGAAGTTTTAATGCCAAAAGTAAATGAATTAATTAATGAAATCTACTCTTTAAACAGTTCAAATCCAGTAGAAGAATTAGAACATTATATTCACTCTTATGCTAAAATTTTTAAAAAATATCCAAATTTTGCAGCAATATTAGCCCATGAGTTTGTTGATGGCGGAAGAGATTTGAGTGATGAAATAATCAAAAATCTCTCAAAAGTATTCAAAAAACTACTTTCAATCTTGCGAGAAGGACAAAAAAAAGGACTTTTTGAAATTGATAATCCTTTTTCTGTTCAACTTATGATAGTAAGCTCTCTTATAATGCATCAAACAACAAAAGAATTAAGGCAAAGAGTTTCAAAATATATTGATATTGAATTAAATCCTGATATTAAAGATATTGCATTTGCAATAAGCAAAAAAATTTTAAAAGCCATTTCAAAGGAATAAAATGAAAAAAATGTTTTTATTAAGTATTGCACTGTGGCTTAATGCGTCTGAAATTACAACACTTTTTAATGCAATAAAAAAAGCACCTGAAACAAAAATTGACAATATTGCAGTAAAAGAGAGTAAAACTGATAAAAATAAAATAAAATACTCTCTTTATCCAAAAGTTTCTATTTTTTCGAGTTTTGAACATTTCAGCTCTCCTGCAAGCCTTAAACCGCTCCCACCAACTCTTGCAACAGAACTTATAAAAACAAACCAAGGGCTTTGGTTTTCACAAAATATCACAAAAATCGGATTTAATGTATCAATGCCTCTTTTTGTAAAAGAGATATTTGACAATGAAAAAAAATTAAAACACATTATAAAAATAAAAAAATATCAAGCAAAAATTAATCTATTAAAAAG
The DNA here is from genome assembly GCA_027083695.1 of Nautiliaceae bacterium. Taxonomy (GTDB): domain Bacteria; phylum Campylobacterota; class Campylobacteria; order Campylobacterales; family Nautiliaceae; genus JALTBU01. The sequence goes on from JALWNI010000127.1 coordinate 11,272, forward strand.
AGAAGCTTTACTTGTAACATATCTCTCAAAACTCAATTATCTTTTTTCATTAAAAAATGCTCTTAAACTCAAAGCTGATTCAATCCAAACTACACTCAATGCAATAAAAGTAGGAGTAAAAATA
>JALWNI010000128.1 GCA_027083695.1 Nautiliaceae bacterium
AGGTGCTTTCTTGGTGATATTATAGCATTTTTCTTGTTTTATTCTGATGATTTTATGGGGGATTGGTAGGCTTTTTTGCCTACCTTTTTAAGATTTTTTTTAGAATGTTCTTTCGCAGTCTCTGGAGTTTGGTAACGAGTAAAAATCCCTTAACCAAAAAACAACTTCATAAACCCTATCTTCTCTTCATCAGAAGCATTTTTAACCATCTCTAAATGCTCTTTTTTAAGCAGTTTAAAGAGTTCCCTATCTCTTCTAAGTGTCTCTTCAAAAACAGCTTTATAGTCAGCTAACTCTTTTAATATTTGGTCACTTTTTAGATGATAATCAACCCCACCCATGGTTCTAATCTCAACACGATTTTTTGAGACTAACTCCAAGTTCCAAACTCTTATAATCCAAAGATATATCAGGTTTAAGTTGCATACATGATTTTGAATCTTTAAAGTGAGGAACAAAAATCTCATTGACAACCACATCACTATAAGACAAAGAACAAAGCTCTTCTAAAAAAGCCTCTTGTTCATACGCTTGGCTAGGATAAAACTCAAATTCACACCCAAAAAGATACTCCTCCTCACCCAACGACTCACTATCTTTAGCCACCAAATAACGCTTAGACCCATCACTCTCTACAATATAATCCACACTCAATCCTATACAGATTTTTTATAATACTCCTCAAAAGCATTCAAAAAATAGTCATTATTCATCGTCCAAACTTTTAAAGGTTCTTGCTTTTGGGGAATCTTCTCTTCTACCAAAAAGTAGGCTTGGGCTTGATATGTCTGCTCATTTGCAACCACCATAATAGTCTGACGACCATAATAATCAGGTACACCCTCAAACACATCTAGCTTATCCCAAAGCTCCTTGTTATCAATCTCATAAAGCTCTCCCTCTATCTGATAAAAAGGTTTATCAATCAAATAAGGATAGTGTCCATGAGTCTCAACAAACATTGCATAGGGTTGTAGCGTCTTGGCTTCTCCTACATAAGTTGCACCTTTTAGCAAAGAGTGGTTATCAAATCCTCTTTTTAGTGAACCATAGACAAAGAGGAGTTTTTTATGATTGTTTTGTTTTTGCATTTTAGCTCCTCTTTTTTGTTTATTATATCGTGTTTTTGTTGAAGTGTGTAATGTGACAAAAGTTTTAAGAGAATCTTCTTAATCAATGTATGCTATAATAAAACCAATTAAACAAAAGGAGTTTTCTATGCAAGTAGCCTATCAACTCAATGCCAATGAATTAGATATGAACTTTTTAGAATCTATTAAAAAGCTTTTTCAAGAAAAAACCATTCATATTAATATCTCACTAGCCCCAAAAGAGAACGAGAACGATACCGACTATCTTCTCTCAACTCCTGCAAATGCTTCTAGGCTCTTAAAAGCTATTAATAATATTGAAAATCATAAAGAGAATTTGATTCATAAAAGTTTAGAAGATTTAGGGTAAACCATGTTAGCATTTGAACCCTCTGCTTGGGAGGATTATCTCTACTTTAAAAACAGTGACAAAACCGTTTCAAAAAAGATAGACAAGCTTATCAAAGAGTCTTTAAGAGAACCTTTTGATGGTATTGGAAAACCTGAAAAGTTAAAGGGAAATCTTAGTGGCTATTGGTCTCGTCGTATTACACAAGAGCATAGATTGGTCTATAAATATGAAGATGAAACGCTCATTATTGCCTCTTGTCGGTTTCATTATTAGAGAATAATTTCAACTGGCAACGAAACTCCTGCTTCGTTGCCTAATATTGGAGTTGCAATAGCTCTGTTTTGTTGTTGCTTCTTTAATAGGCATTACCAAACTGGAGTTTGGGGACGAGTAAATTTACCAATCATCATTATGGATATCAAATTCACTAAGTGATATGGAATATTTTTCAATTATATTAGTTGATTTATCATCAAAATATTCTTCTAGATAATTCATTAATTCAAAACTATAATCAGTAAAAGAAAATTTAAAATCCGTTTCTATTTTTGCTTGATGAGTTCCTCCTGCTGTTAAAGGGGCATTTTCTGTTTGTTGTTCTGTTTCATTTAATAAAATTCCCAAGGTTATAAACTTTTTTATTATTAAATCTGAAAATGAACTTGAATCTTCTACTTTAATTTTTAAAGGGAGTGAATGATATGTCTTCTCATTATTTTTTGTATAAAAATATAAAATTTCAAAATCTTCCTCAATTAGAAGTTCTATATTTGAGAACAATACTTTATCTAAATAAGATAATTCCATTTCATTATTCTGTATTTTTTCAAATAACTTTGCAAGAAGAAATGCTTGAATATCCTCTGTTGCTGTCATTGCCTTAGAAATTAGACTCAATAAAGTACTTTTATTTTTATTATCAATACTTTTCCAAAACTCTTCTATTTCTTCCTCTGTTCTAAAAGTTTCATGTGTGAATAAATTTAATCTATCTATAAATCTTTCTTCTGAAAAAGTACTCAGTAAACGAAAATATTTTTTAGTTAGATATTCATATGTTGCTTTTACTATTGCTCTTCCACCGATTATATTATCTTCAATTACTACTATTGCTTTATCTATTCCATTATTTTTATTCTGTAGAGTAGACATCGCTACCCCTCCTTATTAATAAAATACGGAGAAGCAGAACGCCCCTCACAGAACCGTACTTGAAGATTTCCCTCATACGGCTCTTCAATATACCTCACAACTTT
>JALWNI010000129.1 GCA_027083695.1 Nautiliaceae bacterium
TTAATTTGCTTTTTGTAGGAATGATGTAAAAATCAACTTCAACATGGTCTTTTTGATTTCCAAGAGTTCCCGGTGTAAAAGTTGCTTGTCCAAGTAGAGTTTCACCATCCCATAACTGAACATATGCGATATAATGGTCAAAATCGTCTGGATGTGCGTATTCGTTACCTACTTTTACTTTTACTTTAAATTTTTCGCCTTTTTTTGCAGTGTCTTCACAAATTACAAATGGAGAATGTCTATCAATATAATCTTTTTTTGCTTCTTTGTCTATTTGTGAAATGTCTTCGTATCTATTAATTTTTGGCATGTTTGCCTCCTTTTGATAAAATTTTCAAAAAAATTATAGCACAAAAAATAAAAAAGACAAAATTAATCTTATTTGAAATTAGGATAAAAGTTATGAAAAAGATTGAAATTTTTACAGATGGAAGTTCACTTGGAAATCCGGGTCCCGGGGGATGGTGTGCGTTGCTTAGATATAAGGGGTTTGAAAAGATATTGAGTGGCGGAGAAGAACATACCACAAACAACAGAATGGAGTTAAAAGCAGTTATCGAAGCGCTTAAAGCATTGAAAGAACCGTGTGAAATAGAGCTTTTTGCAGATTCCACATATGTTTTAAAGGGCATAAACGAATGGCTTGAAGGATGGATTAAAAAAAATTTTAAAAATGTTAAAAATGTTGACTTATGGAAGGAATATATTAATGTAAGTAAAAATCATAAAATAAATATAAATTGGGTAAAAGGACACAGTGGACACAGAGAAAATGAAATTTGTGATAAAATTGCACATAAGGAAGCATCAAAAAGGAAATAAATGTTAATTTCTAAGAAGGATATTTTAAAGTATTTAAAAGAAGTACCTCCGATACCTGAAAATGTAAAAAATGCTCTAAAAGCATTAGAAGAGGGAGATTTAAAAAAAGCGGCTCTTGAAGCTTCAAATGATTTGATCTTGAAAAAAAGAATAGAAGATGTTGTAAATTCCGCATATTATGCACTCCCCAACAAAGTAGAAAATATGATTCAGCTTTTTGCTATGCTTGGTATAGAAAAATCAAGGAGTTTAATTTATTCATATCTAGTATCATTATTAGAACCAAAAGAATGGAAAATTTTTAAAATTAATTTTTTTGATTTTCAGGCTGCTTTTATGACAGAATATGAAAAAGCAATGATGTTGGAATTTGATTTGCAAACATATAAAAAATTTGCAGAAATAGGAGCTGTTATTCCAGCAAGCGTGTGCGTATGTGATTCACTCCTTGGCGAAAAAAAAGAGGATGTTGAGCTTGTTTTATCTTCGGCACCTATTGAATATTCTACTCTTATAAAAAGAATGACGGGAGTTTCGCTTTTTGGGCTTGCAGGCAAAATTGCAGAACTTTGGGGACTTGAAAAAGAAAAAAGCGATATTTTAAAAGCCGCTGAGTGTAATAATTGTGAGAATAAAATAGCAGCACTTATACATTTTGTATTTTTTGTATTAGTAAGTAAAAAACAATTTATAGATATAAATTCTTTAATCGAGTTTAACCCTGATTGTATAGAGCTTATACCTAAAACATATGAAAGGATTATAAATGATAGCTGAGGAATTACAAAAGAGTTTGGGATATCAGTTTAAGAATGAAAAATTGATAACCGAGGCTCTGACACATAGAAGTTATTCAAAAGATTTTAATAATGAAAGATTAGAATATTTAGGAGATGCTGTTTTAGATTTGATAGTGGGGGAATATCTTTATCATCTTTTTCCTGAGGCAGAGGAGGGAATACTCTCAAAGCTTAGAGCCGCTCTTGTTAATGAAGATGCTTTTACAAAACTTGCCAAAAGACTTAATCTTGGGAAATATCTTCTATTATCTCCTGCTGAGGAGAATAATGGAGGTAGGGAAAAACCATCTATTCTTTCGAGCGCATTTGAAGCATTGATAGGGGCTCTTTATCTTGAAGCAGGGTTTGATAAAGCAAAAGAGACAGCATTAAAACTCATAAAAGAAGAGTATCCTACAATTACACCAGAAGAGCTTTTAAAAGATTATAAAACAACTCTTCAAGAAATAACACAGGCTCATTTTGGAGTGGTGCCAGAATACAGGCTTTTAAGTGCAAAAGGACCTGATCATAAAAAAGAGTTTGAAATAGGGGTATTTATACATGATAAAGAGTATGCAAAAGCAAAAGGTAGAAGTAAAAAATCAGCTCAGCAAGAAGGTGCAAGACTTACTATTCAAAAGCTTAAAAGAGAGCTTGGGATTTAATTGGTAGATGAGTGGATTGGTGAATGAGTGGATGGGTATATGAGTGTATGGGTAGATGGGTAGATGAGGGAAAAGGAAGAAGAAAGTAGGATATAGGATGTGGAAGTAGGAAGTAGGGAGAAGAGCGGGAGTGTTGAGTTAATTTAACAGTGCAAAAGGAGAGTAATGTTTAACAGTTTTGGAGAAATATTCAAATTTACAACTTTTGGAGAATCGCACGGAAAAGCGATAGGTGCGGTAATAGACGGAGTGCCGGCAGGGATAGAATTTGATGAAGAGTTTTTGATTAATGAACTTGATAGAAGAAGACCGGGTAAAAACAGATTTGCAACCCAGCGTAAAGAATCAGATACCCCGGAAGTTTTAAGCGGTGTGTTTGAAGGAAAGACAACAGGGACTCCGATTGCGATAGTGA
>JALWNI010000130.1 GCA_027083695.1 Nautiliaceae bacterium
GCTTTTAATGTTGATAATAATATTGTTCATTATGCAAAATTAATAAATGATAATTTATATTATGCTTATAAAAGCATTATTTCAGATTTTGAAAATAAAGTTTTTGGTTCTAAAATTTTTGTTTATGGAGCAGAAAGAGGTGTAAATTATACATTACAAAAGATTTGGTCAATATTAAATTATCCTTTGTTTAAAGTTGGCAACAGGACAATTACTCCAATTAACTTTTTTTTATTTATTTTGGTTTTGATATTAGGTTGGTTTATCGGGAAATATTATAAAAGATTAATTTATAAAATAAAAGTTAGATATAAATTTTCATATGCAACTGAAACACTTCTTGCCAACATGGGTTATTATGCTATTTTGGTGATATCATTTTTAATAGCATTAAAAACAGTGGGACTTGATTTGAGTTCTCTTGCAATAATTGCAGGTGCTTTATCTGTTGGTATTGGTTTTGGTCTCCAAAATATAGTCAGTAACTTTGTAAGTGGAATTATTTTGATGTTTGAAAGGAGTATAAAAGTTGGGGATTATATTCAGATTGATGAAAATACACGAGGTGAAGTTATAGATATTTCTATGCGTTCTACAATAATAAGAACCAATGATAACATAGATATTATTGTTCCAAACCAAGATTTTATTCAAAATAATGTTATTAACTGGACTATGAAAGATGATATTGTAAGATTTAGAGTTCCTTTTGGTGTAGAGTATGGAAGTAATATAGATGAAGTTGAAAAGATTGTTTTGGATGCTTTGAAAAAATCAAAAATTCCATATGTAAAACAAAATATAAAATACAATGTAGAACCAAGAGTGATATTTCTGGAAATGGGAGACAGTTCTTTAAATTTTGAATTAAATGTTTGGGTAGAAGGAGAATATGCTAAAAGACCAAGACGAACAAAAAGTGAATTTTTAAAAATGATTTATGATGCATTAAATAAAGCGGGTATTGGTATTCCGTTCCCTCAACAAGATTTACATATAAAAGATTCTATTCCTTTTGAAGTGAGGATAAAAAGGGATAATGGGAAGATGGGTGGATGAGTAAATGGGTTGATGAGTGAATGAGTGGATGGGTTGATGAGGGAGAAGAAAGTAGAGAGTAGGAAAAAGGAAATAGGAAATAGGGAGAAGGAAGAAGGGAGTAGGGAGTAGGGTGAATGAGTGTATGGGTGTAAGAGTAGATGAGGGGAGAGGAAGTTTTAAGTTTTGATTGAAGATTTTTCAAATTGTTACCTAAATAGTAATTTTTTTCAAAAATTATGGTATAATTCCATTGCCCCAGCCCTGTGCAAGGGTGGTAAGAGGCAACGCTTCAGGCCCGGAAGGGAGCAGAGCACCTCTTATCGCCCTGTGCCGCAGGTTTCTGGGGTGCTTAAAAAATCTTCAATAACTCTCTGACACTTAATTCTGGCATAATATTTTTGATATTATACTTTTAATGAAAGTTGAGTTGATTATTGACAATATTCTTGATATTGGATATAATTATAAAAAAGAGGAGGGGAAAATGGAACAATTTGTACAAGAATTTGAAATTCATTTGGGAAAATTTAAAAAAGCTCTTGAAAAAGAAAGAAAAAAATTAGCTGAAATTGACAGTGAGCTTGAACCAGTTGAAAAAAGATTAAATGAAATTGAAAATGAACTTTTGGCAATTCAAAGAGAAATCAAAGAGAATGAAGCAAGAATCAGAGATATTAAAAACCATCTCAAAAGAATAGAAATGAAAACACTTGAAGCGGAAACTGAGAGGGAAATTGAAATGCTTGAAAGAGACAGAAAAAGACTGGTTGACGAGCTTAATCAAAGAAAAGCAAGAATTGCCGAACTTAAAGAGAAATATCAAGATTTGATAATGGAAGAAAATGATTTGGTTAAAAAAGAATTTGAACTTAAAGAAAAAAGAAAACTTCATGAAGAAAGAATTCAAAAATATCTAAGACATATTGAAAGAGCAATGAAATCTATTCAAAGAGAAATAGACGTTTACAAAAGCCTCAGCTAATATAGTTTTCGGCTTCTTTTGGCTCTACTTTTATAATTCTTTCATCAATTAAAGGCATTCCCACAGTAAAATTATAAACTGCCTGTAATTTGCCGTCTAAAATTTCATAGTTTATCAAGTCATCAAAAAAACATCCGATACCGCATCCCCTGATACCTTTGGCTTCGGCTTCAAGATATAAGACATGTCCTACCATCCCCGCTTCTTGAAGAGTTAATTTATAATGGTAATTTTTAGTAATTTTTTCAAAATCAGCTACAAAAGAAAAAGAGACACTGCTTTGTTTTCCTAAATCCTGAGTGCAGTTAATAAATTTGGAAGCTTCGCTGAAATCCCCTTTTTCAATCAGATATAATCTCTCTTCAATTTGAGGAAAGTTATGTTTTAAAAGATTGTTTCTTGAATAGTAATAAATTCCGCTTTCAAGCCCGTTTACTCTGTTTATAAACATTACAATATCGATATTATTAAAATGAGCGTTTGTGTTAAAAGGTACAATGTTTCTCGGGAGTGTTTTATCAAGCATATCAAGAAGGTCTTTTTTATCAATAAATTCAGGTAAAAAACCAAGAGCGCTTCTTCTGTTTTGTATTATCTCTTCCGCGCTTAATTTTGAAGGTAAAAAGTCAATTTTTTTATCTAAAAATTTTG
>JALWNI010000131.1 GCA_027083695.1 Nautiliaceae bacterium
ATATTCTATTTTTAATATTTAATATGATATTGATAATATCTTTTTTTATATTTTTTTGATAAGTATAATTTTTAAAATTGATAAAAAAGAAAAAAATTAAAGAAAAAATAAAGAATATTGCCAAAAATAAGGCAAGCCATACGGCATTTGGAAGTGATATATTCATTCCTGCTAAACTGACGGTTGTAAAAGAGTTGTTTTCAATATAAATAAATAAAGTTAAAATTGAAATTAAAATTATGCTAAAAATTACATATTTTTTCATTTACCTTTTTTTCCTTCTTTTTCAATGTATTCTCTGCATATTATACAATATTTTGCGTAAGGTTTTATTTTAAGTCTCTCTTCTTGTATAGGTTCATCGCACATTTCACATATTCCATATGTGCCTTCTTCTATTTTTTTTAGTGCTCTGTTTATCTCTTCAAGCTCTTTTTTTTGATTTAGATAAATTTGATAATCTCTTCCACTATCCATACTAGCAGCTGCAAAATCCCCTTCATCTTTTATATCACATTTGTTTATATCTGATATCTCGTTACTTAAATTAAATAATATTTTTTCAATTTCAGCTTTTCTCATCAGCAATATTTGTTTAAAATGATTAATATTGATGCTCATTTTTTCTCCTTTTTTATTTATGATACGGATGATTGTTTTTTATGGTAAGTCCTCTATATATTTGTTCAAAAAGTACAAGTTTCGCAATTTTATGACTCATTGTTAGAGGACTTAGCGAAATTAATTTTCCCTTTTTTTTGAATTCATCTTCAAACCCCCATGCACCTCCTATAAAGAAATTTATTTTTGAATATTCAAAAAAATTAGCAAATTCATAACTGTCAATAAGTTTTCCATCCGGTGATAATATTACATTAAAACCGTCATTAGTATATTTTTCAAAAATTTTCGTATATTCTTTTTTCGGATTAGAAGATTTTGCTAGATTTTTAGGATAAAGAACAATATTTTTGACATTTGCAAATTGTTTGCTTTTTTTTATAAATTCATTTATTTCTGTTTGAAAATCTTCTTTTTTTTCAATCGAATAGATGTTAATTTGCATATGTCGCTTCCCACCACTTTAAATTTTGATGGAATTTTATCATAAATCTTTACTCCTCCTATAACAGCCACAGGATGATAAGAATATTTTATAAGTTCTATAATTTTATCTCTTAAAATATTGGAAGTTTTTTTTGTAGAAGTCTGTCGATAAGCTCCAAGACCTATATAATCAAGAGGTAGTTTATTTGCTTTTAATATCTCTTCTTTGTTATGGGTTGAAAGACCTATTATTTTAAGTTTTTGAGTAGTGGATTTTTCATTTAAGTGAGGAATGTTCCCTTGTTTTATCATAGTTATGAATTCAAAAGGAGTTAAATTAAATTTTTTACAATATTCTTGTAAATCTTCTTGTCCTATATGTAGACCATCTGTTAAGTATAAAAGTTCTAATGTATCATTTATGATTAATGTTTTTTTCCAATATTTTCTAATTTCAAAAAGTCTTTTCTTTTTTTCTTCTAAGTTAGAGTTTTTATCTCTATATTGGAGAATTTTTGCTTTTAGACCTTTTGCGGTTTTGCAAAAATCTTTTATTGAAATATCATATTTTTGTATTGTATCAAAGTCCAAAAGGGCATAAAGAGCCATTAACTCACACTTTTTAAAGTGTATTTTAATAAATCTCCAATAGTTTTTTTAAGTTCATCCCTTTTCACAACCATATCTATAAGGCCGTGTTCTAGTAAAAATTCCGCTCTTTGAAAACCTTCTGGCAAATCTTCACCAATAGTCTGTTTTATAACTCTTGGACCGGCAAATCCTATCATTGCACCCGGTTCTGCTATTATAAAATCTCCTAAAAATGCAAAACTTGCACTAACTCCTCCAAATGTAGGGTCTGTAAGTACGGAAACATAAGGAAGTTGATGTTCGGCTAAGCTTGCTAATGCAGCACTAGTTTTTGCCATTTGCATAAGAGAAAAAGTACTCTCTTGCATTCTTGCTCCACCACTTGTAGATATGATTACAAGACCAGAAGCTGTTTTGATTGCTCTTTTAACTGCTCTTGCAATTTTTTCGCCTTCAACACTTCCAAGACTTCCGCCCATAAAATTAAAATCAAAAACCACTAACTGTGTAGGAATTCCATTAATTTTGCACTCTCCTGAAATTACAGCCGATTTTCTTCCTGTTTTTTTGTAATTTTCTTCGATTCTTTTTTTATAGCTTTTTTTATCTACAAAATGAAGAGGGTCATTTGGTTCTAAATTTTTATCATGTTCTACAAATGTGCCTTCATCCGCTAGAAGTTTTATTCTGTCATCAGCACTCATTCTAAAATGATACCCGCATTTAGGGCATGTATTGTGCTGTTTTTGTACTTCTTTATAAAAACTTATAGCTCCACATGCCGGACATTTTATCCAAGTTGTCGGTTTTTCATCTTTATTTGGCTGTTGTTTTTTAAATTTTTTTAAAAAATCACTAAACCCCATTTTCATTCCTTTATAATAGATAGCACTTCTTCCAAGTCTTTATATTTTGGACTCATTACAATTAAATTGTTTTCAATATGCCAAAAACAGTTGCTGTTGTAAAATTTTGCAGCGGCTATATCAAATTCTCTAATATCGCCTTTGTATATTACCGCTTTGCTTGATTCT
>JALWNI010000132.1 GCA_027083695.1 Nautiliaceae bacterium
AAAAAATAAGAAAAATCAAAAAAAATTAATGGATAAATATTGTAGATTATGTGGAAATTTTAAATATTATGCTGAAAATAAAGGTGATTTTATTCCAAGATGTGAAAAAGATTATTTTAAAGAAGATAAAAGAAGTGAAACTTGGGATAAAATTTATGATAATTTTAATAAAGAAAAATGATGTTTCTTATTAGATTAAGAATTTTTTAGGAAAAAATGGAGATGATAATGAATGAAATTATAAAATTTATAGACGGTGAGGTTGAGGTTAATGTTAAATTAAAAGATGAAACAGTTTGGATTACTCAAAAACAGATGTGTGAGTTGTTTGGTAGAGATAAATCAGTGATTTCAAGACATATAAAAAATATATTTAAGAGTGGAGAATTGGATAAAAATTCAACTGTTGCAAAAATTGCAACAGTTCAAAGAGAAGGAAATAGAGAAGTTGTAAGAGAAGTAGAATATTATAATTTAGATGTAATAATTTCAGTCGGTTATAAGGTTAATAGCAAAAAAGCGACAAGGTTTAGACAATGGGCTACAAAAATTTTAAAAGATTATATTTTAAAAGGATATTCACTCAATCAAAAGAAGTTAAAAGAAAATTTTGAAGAGTTTAGAAAAGAGATTGAACTTTTACAAAAAACTATTAAGCATCAAAATATTGGAGAAATAGAGGCAAAAGGATTTTTGGACATAATAACAAAATACTCAAAAAGCTGGATACTTTTAAATCAATTTGATGAAAACAGGCTTAAAACTCCAAAAGGAAGAGAAGCGAAATTTATTTTGGATTATGAGGAAGCAAGACAAGAAATAGAAAATCTAAAACAAGATTTGATTTCAAAAAAAGAAGCAAGTGAACTTTTTGGAATGGAGAGGGAAAGTTCTTTTAAGGGGATTATAAGAAACATATATCAGACATTCGGTGGAATTGATTTATTGGCAAGTATTGAAGAAAAAGCGGCAAATCTGTTTTATTATATTGTAAAAGACCATCCTTTTGTAGATGGAAATAAAAGAATAGGAGCTTTTATGTTTGTGCTGTTTTTGAATAAAAATAATTATCTGTATGATGAAAAAGGTGAGCTGAAAATCAATTCAAATGCTCTTGTTTCATTAGCTCTACTTATAGCTCATTCTAAACCTAATGAAAAAGATTTGATAATTAAACTAATTATGAATTTAATAGGCGAGTGATGAAAACCAAATACATTTTCTCAATGGGAGAGATTAAAAGAAAAGATAATTCAATAGCCTTTAAAAACGAAAAAGGGTGGGTTTATATTCCGGTAGAGCAGATTAGAGAGATTTATTTTTTAAATGAAGTGAGCTTAAATTCAAAATTTTTGGATTTTTGCAATAAAGTTGGGATAGTTTTGCATTTTTTTAATTATTATGGAAATTATAGCGGGACATTTTTTCCAAAAAGAAAATATATTAGTGGAAATCTTACAATCAAGCAGGCTTTGGCTTTTGAGAATAGGGAAGTTATAGCAAAAGCGATAGTTTTGGCTATTTCAAAAAATATTTATGAAGTTTTGTATCACTATTATAGGCACGGCAAAAAGGAATTGAGCAAATATTTTGAATATCTCAAAAAAGTGGAAAATTATCTTCAAAAAGCAAAAAATATTGAGCAGATTTTATTTATAGAAGGGCAAATTTGGGCTGGATTTTATGATAGTTTTAAGCTTTTTTTACCAGAGGATTTTTGGATGCAAAAGCGTATAAAAAGACCTCCTGATAATCCTATAAATGCACTTATTTCATTTGGAAATACTCTACTTTATACCAAAACAATTAGTGCCATTTATCAAACACATCTTGACCAGTCAATAAGTTTTTTACATTCTCCAAGTGAGAGTAGATTTAGCCTAAGTCTTGATTTAAGCGAAGCATTTAAGCCGATTATTGTATTTAGGACTATTTTTGATTTAGTAAACCGCAGAAAAATTCAAATTAAACATTTTGAAAAGAGATTTAATTATGCACTTTTGAATGAAGAAGGCAAAAAAAATTTTATCAAAGCATTTGAAGAAAGACTAAATGAAAAATTCAAACATCCAAAACTTAAAAGAATGGTAAGCTACCAAAGTGCTATTAAATATGACGGATATAAACTCATAAAATATCTCATAGAAGATAAGGATTTTATGCCATTTTTATTAAAGGATAAGAAGTGAAAAATTATAAATTTAATTATGTTTTTGTTATGTATGATATTGCGGATGAAGAGAGTGAAGCTGGGAGAAATAGGGTAAATAAAGTATTTAAAATATGTAAAAAATACCTCTCCCATCATCAAAAATCAGTTTTTCGCGGAGAAATAACTCCAAGTAATTTGCTTAAACTCAAAAAAGAGTTAAAAGAAGTAATTGATGAAAAACTTGATTTTGTAAGTATAATAAAACTCAAAAATCAAAACTCCTTTGAGGAAGAATCTTTCGGTCAAAATAAAGATGATTTGTTTATATAATTTCCAACCTCTTTTTGCTTGACACTAATTGAAAATATCGGTATAATCGTACTTAGAAAGTGATTTTTGACAATTTTTTGTTTTTTTGAAATTTGATTGGAAAAAGTCTGAATTTCGGAGTTGAAAACTTTGAAAAGCCCGAAATTTAATAGATTCCACCGAAACAACACTTGTATTGAAACC
>JALWNI010000133.1 GCA_027083695.1 Nautiliaceae bacterium
TCAGCATATTTTGCCTTTTTATTTTATATCGGCAGTTTCACAAACTCCTTAAATTCATTAAATAAAACACTTTGATATTTATTTTTATGATAAATTAAATAAAAATTTCTTTTTATTTCAAAGTTTCTAAGCTTTACTTTATATAAAAGCGATGTCTTTAATTCATTTTCCACTGCATATTTAGAAATACAGGTTAATAAATCTTTATCATTTAACAGTAAATTTTTAGTCTCTTCAATTTCTGTGCTTTCAATAAATATTTTAAAATTTTTTTTCAAATCTCCTAAAGAATCTATAAACATTTTACGAGTACCTGATCCAATTTCTCTTAACACCCATTTTTTATTAAAAAGTTCATCAATAAAATATTCTTTATTAAGGTTTTTGTTTGAAGTTACAACTATTAATTCATCAACTGCAATCTTTTCTTTTATAATATTAATATCATCAAATTCAACCTCAACAAATCCTATATCAATATCTCCATTTAAAATTTTTTTTATGATATTAGAAGAATTGATAATTTCTCTATCAATCTTTACTTTTGGATACTTTTTTAAAAATTCTAAAATAATTTTTGGCATATAAAAATTTCCAATAGTCTTGCTCATAGCAATTCTAAACTCTCCAACTATCAATTCATCACTAAAAATATTTTTGCTCTCCTTTAGTGCTACAAAATGATTATATATTTTTGCTTTAAAAATTCTTCCTTTTTCATTAAGAACTAATCTTTTTCCTATCCTATCAAAAAGTTTTACATTTAATTCATTTTCTAATGATTTTATAGCAAGAGAAATAGCAGGTTGTGTAAGATTAAGAAGTTTAGCAGTTTTTTTAACATTCTCATTTTCACTTAAAATCAAAAAAATTTCAAGCTCTTTTAAAGTCATATTTTTCCTTATAAAAACTTTTTACTATTTTATTAAAAATAATTAATTTTACAAAATGTTTTGCTTATTTTATTATTTCACAAAAAGGAGATTAAATGTTTAAAAAAGAAAACTTGCCTCACACATTAAATGGAATACTTTTTGTAGCACTTTTTACAATAGCTGCAATAACTATAGCAAATATCCCTTTTATTAAAAATTTAGGTATTTCTCCTTTAATTGTTGGTATAGTCATAGGAACTTTTTATGCTAATACTTTAAGAAATCATCTGCCAAAAGAGTGGAATGCAGGAATTGTATTTTCAACTAAAAATATTTTAAGATTTGCTATAGTTTTATATGGATTTAAAATAACTTTTCAAAATATTGCTGAAGTAGGACTTCCTGGAATTATTGCATCAACATTAATAGTAACTTTAACTTTCATAATAGGCTATTTTATTGGAACAAAAATTTTAAAACTTGATAGAGACACAACAATTCTCACAAGTGCTGGTAGTTCAATTTGTGGAGCAGCTGCTGTTTTAGCAACAGAACCTGTAGTAAAAGCAGAACCTTATAAAAGTGCAATTGCAGTAGCAACTGTTGTTATTTTTGGAACAACTGCTATGTTTTTATACCCATTTTTGTATAAAGCGGGATTTATTCCTTTTTCTCCAAAAATAGAAGGAATTTATATAGGCTCAACTGTACACGAAGTAGCTCATGTAGTAGGAGCAGCAAGTGCAATTTCTCCTGAAGTAGCAAAAGATGCTGTAATTGTAAAAATGATTAGAGTTATGCTAATAGCCCCATTTTTAATTATTTTAGGTTTGTTTTTATCATTAAAAGGCTATACTAAAGTTGCAAATCAAAAAACAAAAGTAGCAATTCCTTGGTTTGCCATTTGGTTTATTTTAGTAGCTGGATTTAATTCTTTAAATTTACTGCCGACTGAAATAGTAATAGATATAAACAGAATTGATACATTTCTTTTAACAATGGCTATGACTGCTTTAGGGATGGAGACAAATATTAACAAATTTAAAGGTGTAGGGATGAAGCCAATTTATTTGGCTTTTATTTTATTTATCTGGTTAATTTTTGGAGGATTTTTTATTACCAAATTTGCAATTAATTTTTAATCCTCTTTAACTTCTATCGCCTGATATCTGTAAATTGTCGGATGATACATCAGACAATCCCCGGGCAGTCCCGCTTTCATACAAAGATGTGCAAAGAATATATCAAAACTTGGCAATTCTTCCCATACAGCCGGTAAAAATGTCGCCTGATGGTTTCCAAGTTGAAGTATTACACCGTCAACCATAGGTCTTATTTTTGTTCTTAAATCGTTTACATCTTCATATTCCACTTTTTCTGGAATTGTAAGTAAGCTTACTTCAATTTCCACTTCATTAAATTCTTCGGGTGTAAGAGGCGGAAATCTCGGGTCTTCAAAAGCCGCGGCTTTTGCGTTTGCCACAACATCGTCAATTAACGGTCTGTAAGGTAAAATTGAACCGATACAACCTCTTAAATTACTCCCTTTTGGTTTGTTTTTCATTTTTAATGTTACAAAAGTAGCCCTTTTTTCTTCAAGCCAAGGATATTTTTCTACCCATTCGTCTCTGTCAATTAATTTTCTGCCTTCAAACTCTTCTAAAATAGAAAGCCTTGCGAGTTTCGGAAGTATTTTATATTCTTGCATTTTCCCCTCCTTAAACTTTTATATATTATATCATAAAAGTTTAGTAAAGTAAACTCATCTTCTCTTCACATTTTCCCATCC
>JALWNI010000134.1 GCA_027083695.1 Nautiliaceae bacterium
AACGGTTTAAATATGGTGCGTTTGGCATTTCAACGCTCAAATTTTCATTTTACTACTATGTTTATTTATTGCTATCATCTTCGTCATTAGCACTATCTGCCAAATGCACTATATTTTTTGTTGGGCTTAGTTTTCCTTTTCATCACTACTTTTTTGAATGCTTTCTAAAACTTCATTTTCAACTTCTTTTACAGGATCTAGCCATTCTCTATCAGGTTTTGCAAGTAATCTAGCATTACTATATGCCCATTCCAATTTTAATACGGTTCTGCTAATATATCTTTTACCTTCTTTTTCAACTGCTAATGCTAAATCTGCCTTATCTTGCGACAATAAACTTAAAGGTAAAAGTAATTGAATACGCCCATTATAATATTGAGGCACTGCCGCCTTGTAGTTTCTTCTAACTCTTTTCCTAGCTTTATCCAAGCCTTGATCGAGCAAATCTTTTAAAACACTATCAGGTAAAGAACTTAGTTCATTAGGAAATCTTTCTTGTCTATCTCTTAATATATGGTCGTATTTTAATTCGTGGTGCATTGTAGTATCATAAAGTATTTCAGATATATCTTCCATATCTTTAAAATAATTCGCCCATTCAGGTTTTTCTGAAAACACACTCATTTCAGAGTCACTAGCTTTACAAAATTTTTTCAACACCCAATCAGGGTCGTTTTTTGTTCGTTTTGTATTGTTTTGGACAAAATATGCAAATATCTCTTCTTGATATGTTGTTGCCAATCCAGTATTGAAACAAGCACATTTTATTTTTTGTTTTTTCCCCCTATATATTGTTTCGGTTTCTGATATTACAATTCTTTTTTCACTATACACTTTTTCTTCTTTTCTCAATCGCCCGAAAGTATAATAGAGGTAATTTGAAAGCACAGGCAATATTCTATTTTCAGGGTCTGTATTTAAATAATCCCAAGGTTCTGGGGAAATTTTTGCTAGATATGCTATTTTACTTTCCCAATATGGTAAAACAGCAAACTTTTCTAATGGTTTTCTACCATCATAGTAGATATTAACAGCTTTATCTCCATAATAATCGTCTTCTTCAATGTCAAATTCAATTTCTGCACCATTTTGGATTTTTATTCTAGTATGTTCAAATATCGGTTCATTGTTTATGTTTACAAAATTTTTATAAAATAATGAATATTCTTCATTATTCTGTAAACACTTAACTTTTCCTTTCCCTTCTTCATATTCCAAAACAATACCAGTATATCTCTTATTAATACGTTTTAAATTATGTGCTGCAAAACTATTTTCTTTTTTCCCTTCAACAAGTTCAAATTCAACTTCTTCACCTTTTAAAAGATTTATAGCGTCTTCTTTAATTTCTAGAATATTGATATAAACTTCTTCTTTCATCCCTTCCACTTCTATTTTACCGTGAAAATCTCGCGGATTAAAATACTTTACTATACCAGTTTTTCTTTCCATAATTATATTTTTTTGTTTTTAATTAAGCCCAACGGTTTGAATATGGTGCGTTTGGCATTTCAACGCTCCAAACTTTCAATTTGCTATTATGTTTATTTATAACTATTATCTTCATTATTAGCACTATTTGCCAAATGCACTATATTTTGTGTTGGCAGTTCGTTATTAATTATCTGATTCAAAATCTTTTAATGTTTTACCTTCTTTCAGTTTCCATTCTGTAAGTCCATTTGCATTTCTGCCCATTACAATTGCCGCAGCAGTTGAAGGACTTGAAAACTCATAGTCTTCAACAAGAATTAAATCTCCATTATCTTTTTTTAAGATGCCATCCTTTATAAGTTTTTCTCTAATATTTTTGAAAGGTTTTGAATATGAAGGAACAGTCGTTAGCGCAACTTTTGAACCTTTGAGAACAACAAAGCCTCCACTTGAAGGTATTCCTTTTGCATCAGCACCTCTTGCAGCTTTTATAATAAATTCCTTTTTGTTTTTCTTCGTAAAATCTCCTCTAATTTCTTCAAATAGTTTATGTCCTAATGTATTTGTTAACATTTTAATATTTTCTATAAATTCTTCCATTTCAGCTTTATCTGCTTCTGATATTGAGGACATTGTAGGTGTTGACCCATTTTCAATTTTATATCTTTTAATTTTTTTAGCAATTTCATACAACCTACTTTCTAAATATTTAATATGGGCTTTGTTTAAATTTTCATCTTTACTTATAAATGCAATTGTTTCATACCAAAAATCTTTTTGTGTTAAATGTTGTTTAAGTCTATCAAACAATACCTCCGCTTCACCAATATACACAATATCATTATTTTCCTCATCTTTCCCAAATAGCAAATAAACACCAGGCTTTTTCAATTCCTCTCTTTTTGATGAATCCGATAACAGAATTCTTGGAATTTTGTAAGCTTTTCCTGTCCAATTTGATAATTCACAAGTAATTCTTCCGTTTGGAATACCATCTACCAAAAATAAGGTTATCTTTTTCCCAAAACTTTTCATGTTTTTCTATTCTTTAAATGACTGCCAACGATTCGCATATGCGACGTAGCGACTAACAATTCGCTAACTTTTTTCTTTACACATCAAATATAGCAAAAACTACGAACTTTTTTATGATTTTTTTATACCGTTTAAAGCTTACGTAATTTTTGCGGTGCA
>JALWNI010000135.1 GCA_027083695.1 Nautiliaceae bacterium
TTCATCAATTTTATCTTCATCCGAATAAATTAATTTTACATTTGGATTTTTATTTATTACTTTGGCATTTTCATAAAGAGCATAAGGTGAGAGCATATCGTCATGGTCTAAAAAAACAAGATAATCCCAACTTGCAAGAGATATAGCTGAGTTTAAACACTCACTTATATGACCATTTTCTTTTCTATAAAAAATTTTTATATTTTTATATTTTTCATATTTTTTTAAAATATTAAGTGTTTCTTCATTATTTGAATTATCATCTGCAATACATATTTCAAAATTTTTATATTTTTGATTAAGAGCCGATAATATTGCTTTTTCTAAATATTTTTTAGGAGTATTATAAACAGGAATAATTATAGAAAAAAAAGGCTCATATTTTAAAGGTTTTATTTCAAATTTTTCTTGTTTTAACCATTTTTGATAATTAATTTCATTGTTTTTTATTTTTAAACTTACTTTTCTTTTATAATTTGGATTTATATTTTTATATTCATTTTCAAGCCTTATATACATTCCATTAAAACCGTGTTTTTTAAATCTAGCCCAAGATTTTTTAAAAATTCTAAAAAATTCACCCCCTCTTTTTTTATCATATATTGCTACTTCTATCATCATTTTAATCATTATTTACCCTTAAAATAGTCTCAACACTACACCCGCACTAACAGCAATTTGATAAAGAATTTGAGTTATATCTTTTGTAATTTGTAAATTTTCACTATTTGGCTTGCTAAGTACTAAAATAGAATCTCCTTTTTTTATTTTTATATGTTTTTTGAAAAATGCAGTATCATCATATGTAATAACTTTGCCACTTTGTCTTATAATTAAAATATGCTTTTTATCTGCCCTGGAACTAAATCCTCCCACAGATTTAATATAATCATCCACACTGTATCCTGGTACATATGTTTGAGCTCCCGGAATTCTCACTTCTCCTTGTATTGTAACAATTGAAGATTTTTTTGGAATATAGATAGTATCCCCATCTTCTAAAATAACTTGGGAGAGATTAGTTTCTTTATTTAAAACAACTCTTCCCTTAGGCTGGATTTGTTTTGCTCTTTTAATAAACTCCATAATAAGCTGGGCTTCCTCTTTTTTTATAGTGGCTCCGGCAGTTGTAACTGAGCTTGATGTCAAAACTTTTTGTTCTAAATCTTTAAGTTCTGCATCAATTAACTGTTTTTGTAATTTTGCTATGCTTTTTCTATATAGTTGAATTGCATTTTTATTTGCAAAAGGTGAATAATTTAATTTATTTAAAACCTCTTTTAGAGATGTACCTTTTTTTACAATCAAAGTATGAGAACCTTTTATAGCTCCATCAAGTTTAATAGTAATCTGTTTTGCATTATGTTCTGAAATAAAGTTAACCTCATCTCCATTAAAAATAAAAGGATTATCATTTATACTATATTTTTTTGTAATAAGTTTTCCATTTTTATCCCAATGCTTTACAATTACACTTGTCGCTGTTTCATTTGGAAGCGCATATTTTTTAAGTTTTTGAAGAGTAATTTCAGGATATAAAAGCTCAAATCTATAAGCTCTTTTTACATCTCCTGTTACGTAAACATAATATTTTAAACTACCTACATATATTATGTCTCCGTTTTTAAATTCCATCATTCGTAAATTTCCACCAAGTAAAAAGTTATATAAGTCATAGCTTTTTATAATTTTTCCATTTCTTTTTACATAAATTTTTCTAAAACTTCCATCTTTAAGATTTATGCCTTTTGCTTTATCAAGAAACTGAATAATACTATCAGTACTGAGTCCTTGATAAAGTCCCGGATAATTTACGTTTCCGGTAACAAAAACATTTATAGGTTGATAATTTAATACATTTGCATATACAAAAACATTATTTTTAAAAACCTTTTTAACGGCATTTTGAATAAGAATATTTAACTTTGAAGCTTCAAGTCCCATCACATGAATTACACCAACTTTTGGAATAAAGATATTTCCTTGATTATCTACTGTTACAGTTATTTCATTTTCAAATGCTCCCCAAAAAACTATTAAAATTTTATCCCCTATATTAATCCTATAATGAGGGTTATAAATAAATTGTCTGATATTTGCAAAATTACCTTTAAATAAATTATATCCAAAAGGCGGTTCTTTTAAAGTTATATTGCTTTCCATATTGTTATTTGTGGGAGTCTGAGTCATAGCAATATCCACACCCCACACCAAATTTATAATAATCATTAAAAAAAGTAATATTTTTTTCATTTTTTACCTTTAATCTAAATGTTCTTTTATTATTGCCTGAATTAGTGAAATTATTCCATACAATAAAAACAGCACAAGTCCAATTGTAATAATATCTTTTAATTTTTCAGGATATTTGTATCCTTGCGGTATAACAGGTTTTGTAATTTCAAGTAAAATTTTAGAATTTTTATTTATTTCTGCTTTTAATTGTTCTAGTTGTATTAAAGACTGTTTATATAAATCTTTATTAAGCTCAACAAGTCCTTTTAATCTTTCAAATTCAAAGATATATACATT
>JALWNI010000136.1 GCA_027083695.1 Nautiliaceae bacterium
CAACGGTTAATATATGGCGTCGTAGCGGGTTTAAAGTTCGCTTAACCTTGCCTTATGCTACAAAGATAGAAAAATTCATAGAATTTTTCTATCTTTTTATTTGCAGTGGGAAATTCTATGAATTTTCCGATGCAAATACGCCTAAACATTGAAGTAGGCGAGAACTCCGCTATGCGCTATATATAGTGTTGTGCTTAGTGTTTCTTTAATATTTCAATGAGTTTTGTATTTATATATACAATTTCTCTACCTATTTTTTGAGATTTTAAAATGCCTATTTTTTCTAATTTTTTTAAGTATCTTGAACCTGCTTTCCTTTCTACATTTAATTTATTTACAACAAAATCAATTTTTGAATAAGGTTGTTCAAAAAGTAATTCGACTAATTCTTTTCTGTATATTTTTGGTTCTTGTTCTTGAACTATTTTGATGGTTTCATTTAGTAAATCATTAATATGGTTTATTTTGTCAATAGTTCTGATTGAGGTAATTTCAATTGCTTTTAATATATATAAAATATATTCGTCCCATTTATCAGTTTTATTTACAGAATTCAATAGGCGGTAGTATTCAGATTTATTTTGATTGATATATGAACTTAAATATAGAATTGGAATATCTAATAATTCATTGATAATCAAGTATAAGATGTTTAAAATTCGTCCTGTTCTACCATTTCCGTCGTAGAATGGGTGAATGCTTTCAAATTGATAATGAAGGATTGCTAATTTAATTAAAGGGTGCAAATCATCTTGATTAACATTAAAATAATCTAAAAAATTGCTTAGCAATGCAAGGATTTCATCTTTTTCTTGAGGTGGTGTATATACGATTTCTCCCGTTTTGTCATTTTTTAAAACAGTTCCCGGCAATTTTCTTATTCCGGCATTATTTTCAATAATTGTTTTTTGGATGGTTTCGATGTCTTTTAATCGTAAAAAACCTTGTTTTTTTATGATGTCATATCCTGTAAAAATAGCTTTTCGATAATTAATTACTTCTTTTACTTGTGTAGGACTTTTTCCACAAGTTGCTAGTGCTTTGTATAACTCATCTTGTGTAGTAATGATATTTTCAATTTCAGAACTATCCTTTGCTTCTTGTAAAACCACAGTATTTATAAGCATTGCTTGATTAGGAATAGTTTTAGCAATTCCCTTTAATTCTCCCAAAGCTTTTGAAGATTTACTTAATTGACGTAGGATTTCCAAAGTTTCAACTTTTCCCCTTTTTGGTGGTAATTTGTCTAATTTTTTAATAGGGTGCATTTTGTCTTACATTTTTCTTATATGTCCCAAAAATACAAAAAATAGTTCAAATAGGATGGTTGTGTTACTTTTTGTCACATATTATTTTTTTGCATCATTTCCATTATTTTTTTCTTATCCTTTGTATATATTGTATAAGTTTTTGTTTTTTCGTTGTGAAAATAAAGATCTTCGAAAGGTGATAAATATAAAATCATCCATAATATCGCATCGAAATAAGGTAAAATGTTTCTTGCGTATGATTTAAGAATATAAGGATATTCACAATTATCATCAACAACTTGTAATCCTGTAATAAATTTTCCAAACGTTCTACCTGTTATTGTTTCAAGAATCGGGCTAATTAATATTGTAGCTAAAAAGCTCATAAACAGAATGTTAATATCTGAAATCTTGAAATATTTTGTAGTAAGGTATATAAGAAGATAGTAAAAAGCAATATCTAAAATTTTTGCAACTAGTCTTAAATTAAAATTTTCAACATCTGGATTGTATTTCATTGTAAAATCAATCGTTTCGTAACCGCCGTTTTTTGCTCGTCTTGTTACGGTTTTAGAAGTTGTAAGTTCAGAAATTTTTAAATGCTTTTTTTCAATTTCATCAAAATCTTTTAAAATGTATTTGTTCCATAAAAATTTAATTTTTGGTTTTAAACTGAGGTATATAATAAATGAAATTAGAAGAACCAAAAAATGAAATATTATTTTGGGGTCAAAATAAATTAAAATAATGAATGGAATTAAACCGATAAAAGCATCAAAAATTTGTGATTTTTTGCTTGTCATTAAGTTTATGTTTTTTTCTGTTACATTAAGCACAACGGTTATGTGTATAAGTAGTGGCGGGGTTTTCCGCACTTTTGTTCATTATAGCATTATTATTGATTTTCCGCATATCGTTCATCTTTAGCACTTTGCGCCATTACTTATACACAATATTGTGCTTTTGTGCTTCTTTTTCATTTTTTATTTTCTTTATTTAAGTTTCTTTTTTGCGTTGGCAAAGACATACTTATTGGCAAGTTTGGGTTAAGCGTTGGCTTGTGCGACTTGCTAATGTGTATGGCTTTATGCGTTGGCTATGTTTTAATTTTTTCCAATAAATATGATAATGGTATTTTTTCTTGTTCTAATCTCCAATTATTTTCTCTTATTTTTTTATATAATTCATACTCTTTATTTGTAAGATTTAATTTTATTTGAGTGTTTGACATTGTACCTTTATCTCCTTCAAAAAACATATTGAAAGTAGTCTCATCCATTAATAAACTTTGAACATTCTCAAAATATCCCCTGATTTGTGATAGGATTTCAAATCCGTGAACATCAATATCTCCCCAATAGAAAAAATTATCAATATTATTTAACCAATTTGCATTTTTTAAATTACTTACTTGAAATCCTTTACCCCAAATGGCAATTGATTCGGAAATTTTGGGAAACGTCAATAAATTCATTTCATTCTCAACCACATAAACTGTTTTGATATTGTAGATTTTTAAATTTGCAAATTGACTAATAGGTATTGAAATATCGGATATTCCTGAAAAATGTTTTTTGCTTATATTTTTATCTAAAACGCGTAATCTTACAAGTGGTTCACTAAATTTTAAATTAAACCGTTTTTCAAATAAAGTTTCATTTTTGTTAATGTATTCAGGAATAATAATATCTAATAGCTCTTTTATTATTCCTTTGTTTCGTTCAATAAATTTGGTGTGAATTTTAATAGGTAATTCTCTAATGTATAAATTGGGTTTCGGATTTGTTTTAAAATATCTGCAAACTTTTAAAATATCATTCCATACCGAACAATTTTTTACAATTTTTAGGGGAAATTTAGTAAGCCATTCCTTCAATTCCGGGAACTTTTTTAAAGTAGTAATAGCTTTTTCTTTAAAACATTCTGATTCCTTTTTTCGGTTTATAAATTTTAAGTAATCAGTTTCGGTTTCAAAATATATTCTTATTGGGAAACGTTGCGTCCCCAACGTTTTTGTTTTTCTGTTTTCAAAATCAATATTATAACCAAAAGGTTTTTTCAATTTTGATTCGGAAATTAAGTTATCCACATTTTTTTTGTATTCAGCAAGAGATTTGCCGACAGATTTATTACTTCTTATATCCAAAGGAAAAATATTTTCTTCTGAAATTATTGAACGAAGATAATCTACAAATTTTCTTTCTGCTTTTTGTTTTATCTCTACCGGACTTATCATAATTGGTTGTTCAAATATTTGTTTCGTTCTTCATTAAATTGTTCGATACTCATATCATAAAGCCAAGATGTTGTTTCATTTTTTCTTTCAACATAATGGACAAACGAAATATCATTTTCTACAATGTGGATATTATCTGCCGGTGTGACAACTAATAATTGAAGATGAAGTTGTTTACAGAGTTTCAGAAGGTATCTTGCCTTGTCTTCATCTTGTGCTTTAAAAGCTTCATCAATGGCAATGAAACGGAAAGAATTACTTTGCAGACCACCTTTTGTTAGACCAAATTGATACGCGATTGCAGAACCAAGAATAGTAAATGTCAGCTGTGCTTTTTCTCCACCTGATAGATGTCCCATTCCAGAATAAGTTTTAAATTTTTGTTCATTCTCCCTATAATATTCTTCCGCTTTATATTCATACCAACTTCTTACATCAAGAACTTTTTCTCTCCATTTCTCATCTTCAAGTTTATTTATTAATGGCAAAATATTGTCTTCAAAATGAATGCGTTTGCCATCAATTGTTTTGTCTAATTCTGAAACGCCTGAAATGGCATTGTGTAATAGATTCCGAAACTCTTTTACATTTTCATTAGACTTAAATTTGTGATCAAGTTTAATGAATGTTTTAGGTGATTCTCTAAAATCAATTTGCTTTAATGATTCATTAAGCGCTTTAATATTTGAATTAATATCATCTGACCACGTTTTGAAAAACATATTAAAGCCACCAACTCTGTCAATTATTGTATCTTCAAGGTATTTGTTGAATCTTTTTTCAAACCGAGGTAAATCATCTTTTTTTAGTTCTTGATATTTTTTTTGATATTCTCCGATAAATTCAACTTTATCCGGTAGTTTATTTACATCAGAGCGCCAAGATCTATATTTTGCTGTAATTTCTTCCGGTGGGTTTTTAAAAGCATTAATTTTTGTGTTTGCGTCAAATTGCAAATCGATTTTCTCTTTTTTATACTGTTCTATACTTTCCTTATTTTCTTTATGAAAAGTTTGTTGTATTGTTTCAAAATTTTCGTAGCTAATGTTTAATAAATTTTGATATTTTTCTTCAAAAGGTTTGGTATCAATATCTACGATATTGGGGATTGAATTTAATAATTCATCACTTTTTGTTATCTTTCCTTTTATTGTTTTAATGTCTCGTTTTAAATTGAATTCTTTTTCCAATTCAAGATTTAATTTATCATCAATATTTGTTAGTTTTTCTTCAACAGCTTCCAATTGTTTTTGTAGTTCTTTAACTTTATCATTAGTTTTTTCTAATTGTTCTTTTAATCTCTCTTTTTCTTGTATTTTGTTGGCATAAGTAATCCAATCTATACCATCATAATCAGTATAAACTGAAAATAACTCGGAAAAATCATCTTTTAATGTATTGTATTTTTTTATCTGTTTTTCAATTTCTTTAATTTTAGCAACTGCATCTTTTTCATCTTTTTGTAATTGTCGAACTTTCTTTTTTAGGAAATCGATTTTTTCTTTGTTATCCCAACCAAGCACGAAATTTTCAGTTTTTTTTACTTTTTCTCTATCGTCTTTTTCGTGTTTGCCTTTGCCATACTTTATTAAACCTTCTATTGTCAAGGCTTTTTCATATCGGTTAAATTCTTCTAAATCATTTACACAATTAAAATTATACCGTTTAATTATTTCATCTTCTATCCAATCTGTATATTGATTATTTTTTTTAAATTGAAGTTTGGTTATGAGTTCATTATCGGTATAGTAATCACTTGTTAATGATTTTAGCGAATTATAAGTTTTATAACGATGATAAATAATACGTCCGCGTAAATTTGTTTTATTTACATATTCATTTACTTTTTGATAATACTTATCGGGAACAATTAATCGTAATGCAAAATTATGAAGCACTTTTTCTATGGCAGGTTCCCAACGTTTTTCATCATCTTTTATTCTAATAAGTTCCCCTATGAAAGATATTTCTTCTCTTGTTGCACCTGTATAGTTTAATAGTTCATTTCTAATATCTGCAATTCTGCCGGAAATGTTATTTTTATTTTTTTGTAATGATTTTATGTTTTCTATTTCTGTATCAATTCTTTCTGTTATTGCATCTTTTTTGTTTTTTGCTTGGCGTAAATCTTCATTTTTTTGTTCTATTTCTTTATTAAGAGCATCCTTTTGAGTTTTTGCAATATCCCTGCTATTAATGAATGTATCTTTATTGGGATTTATAACAAGTTCCAATTTTTGAGCTAAAAGATTATATTTTTCTAGTTTTTCTTGTCTGTTTTTTCGCTGTTTTTCTAGACTCTTAATTTCTTTTGTCAAGTCTTTTATTTGTTTTCCAACTTCATCTTGTTCTATTTGAACGGACAACTGAACTTTTTTGTCTTCAAGTTCTTTCTTTTGGTCTTTTATTTTGTCAATTTCTTTTTGTAATTCTCTTAATGAATTTTCTAACCGTTCTTTTTCATTTAAAGCTAATTCTTTGCCTTTTTGAGCAAACCAAACAACAGCTAAATCTTTATCTTGTTTGAGTATTTTAAGTTGATTATCAATGTTTGATAGCTGTTCAGATAAATCATTAATTGCTTTTAATTGTGTTATTTGTTCTTTTGCTTTATCAATATTGTTTTTGGCATCCATTAAAGTTAAAAAACTTTCTTTTAATTGAATATACTCATTTTCGGCATCTCTTTGTTCGAGCATATTTTCCCTGATAAATTCATCTAAATCTCCTAAAACTTTGATGCCGACAATTTGGTTAAACAAACTTAATGCTTTGGTTGAACGCATTCCAAAAACTTGAACCATACGCTCTGCATATTTAGTTGGTCCGTCAAAAAATTCAATTATATTCCTACTTGCATTTGTGTTGAGTTTTTTTGTCAATCTTTTTTTCCAAATGCCTTTTGCATCAAATTCACTAAAATGTTCTTGTATCGATAATTGTTTGTGTGCTAATCCGAAACTTGTTTTTAGAACTCCATTTGAAAACCATCTTACTTGAAATATTGTGATGATTTTAGAATCGGTATTGCTAAAATTTGCTAACAACACGGAATAGGTGTTTTTATCTCTTAATTTTTGGGTTGTAGCACTTAATTCACCTTCTTTGTGTATATTCCCGTAATATCCTAAAACATAACTAATTTCATTTCTGTCTCCTTTTTTCTCAACCCCCGATGATTGATTATAAAATCGTTGGTTTTTTAGTGGCACAAGAAGTGTTAGCAAAGCATCTATATAGGTCGTTTTACCTGAACCGTTTCCACCCGTAAGCAGGGAATTATTTCCTTGCGGATTTATTCTGAAAATTTGCTTGTCAAAAGTTCCCCAATTATAAACTTCCATATATTGAAGTCTGAAACCGGCAACGTCAGAACTTGTGCTAAATAGACTCAACATACTTTTTTAGTTTTTCATTAAATTCATTTAAAATATCAAGTGTAATTTTTTCGGTTATAATTTTATGAATTTTATATCTTTGTTCTGTTGTATCGCCTTTTACTTCTTTTAAATATCCTAACTCAACAATTCTTTTAATGTATTTGTCAATGTCTTTAAAAAATTGGACTTTATTATATTTCTCATTTAAAAATAATTCAATCTCATTGACCAATTCTTCGTGAGTAATATATTTTTCAGAAACTGCTTCAATCGGGTTATTTTCAAATTCTTCAATTAGTTGTCTCAATATTACCAAAATAATAGATGTTTCAAAACCTAATTGTCTTTTAGAGGCAATACCAATAGTATTACCATCATCATCAATTTCAAACTGTTTAACAAAGGCATAACCGTCATTTTCTTTTACAATTAATTCCAATCCAATTTGAGAAAGATAATTCTGAATTTCTATTTGATATAGAATAATATCTTTCCAAGCATTATCTTTACTTTCAACCGTTCCTTTGAGTAGTTTTACAATTGCTTTGGAATATGGTTTAATATTTTCTTTCAAACTGTTCATTTTACAATTATTATTTCCGGTATTTTAATCAATTTTTTCTGATTCTTATCAAATACAATTTCTTGAAAATTTTCGGTATTAAAGTTATGAGAAAATTTATTCAACACTCGAATGTAAGCAAAAATTTCTGCAAGACCTTCGTTTACACCACCATTTTCTTTAATAACATCAAGAAGTGTTGTTTGACCTTTTTTGTTTAATGCCTTATTTATTCTGTCAATTAATATTTTTTCGTCAATATTTTTTCGAGCCAATATTTTTAACAATTTTTCTGATTCCAAGATGTTGTTTTCAGAAATAACCGGTTTTTCTCGGTATATAATTTCTTCTTTTTGTTCGTAAGTTAAGGCTCTATCAAAAGGAATGTTTATGTCTATATTAGTTTCAATATTTAAAGATATATTTGGTGCCTTTTTAGTTTTACTTATTATGATTAGCTTTGATTTTATTTCGTTTATTAGATTCGTAGTAATTTCTTTTTTTGAAGTAGAATTTTCTCTAATGATTCTGCTTAATTTTTCAGCCATTTTATCATTAGCTTTGGTCACTTTTTGTCCGGATATAAACAGGTACTTTGTCATTCGTAGTAAAAAGTCATCTTTTACAGAAATATTTTTTTCTTTTAATATGCTATAAAGTTCATTGACAAGATTATTCCATAATTCTCGCTGGTCGCTCATTAGAAATTTCCAAAATGAATAAAAACTCTTTCCTTGATGACTTTCTTTTAACTCGTCTAATGCATCAAAAGTAAATGATAAAATTTCACTTTTGGTTATTTCTGAATTAGAATGTTTTTGATAAATTTCTTTGGTTATATTTTTAAAGTTACCTTCAACTTCTTTAAAATCTGATAATAATTCTTTTGCCGATTGTAATAACTGATTAAATCTGGGGGTTATTTCAAATTCTTCAAACACTTTAACATCTTCCCCCATTTCTAAACGTTCAATTTGATGTTTGATGTCAAGTTCTTTTTCTTTCAAAATTTCAATCCGTTTTTTAATATCTTCATTTGAATATTCAACTATTTCTTTTAATTGATTAAATATCATTTTAAATTTAGATTCTGTGCCAACAAACTCTTTCTTTTTTAAACTTGAAAGCCAATCAATTGTTTTAGTTGAGTGAGAAGATAATTCATAAATAACATCTCCGTTTTCATTTCTGTAATTTGTGAGAAAACCTTTGTTAGTCCAATTTTTTATATATTTTTTGGCTTTCTCTTCGTATGTGTCAAAAACACTTATTTCATCATCTTCATCAGTTTCAATATTTTTATATTCCAAAAAATCAGATAATGACAAAATTAAATTCTCATAAGACACACTATTTTTATCTGTTTTAAAAGTTCTTATAAAAAATTCTATTATTAAGTCTCGGTGATTGAGTTTTAATATTTCAACACTCGGTGAATTGTGCAAAATTTCTAATATTTCTTTTTCATCAATCATCTAATCAAAATTTATTATTTGCAAGGGGGAAAATAGCTTTTTTGCAATTTTGGGTTTTAGCGTTGGCTTGTGCGAATTGCAAAAGTGTTATTTGGCGGTGGCGTTTTATCCTATTTTTTAGTAAAATATTCATTTAGAGTTTCTTTTCCTTGCATAAAGCACAACGTTTATGTGTATGAGTAGTGGCGGGATTTTCCGCACTTTTGTTCATTTCTGCACTATTGTTGATTTTATAATATTTGTTCATATTTAGCACTTTGCCCGCCATTACTTATACACAATGTTGTGATGTCATTAATTATTTTTATTTATTAAGTTTACTATTACTTTTATCATCGTATCCTTTTCTTCCGGCTTGCTAACTGCTATCATTAAAGTTAATGCAACCAATGCATTGTCCGCAATTCGCTTATTTCCCATTTTTGTAAAAAGTAATCCGTTTTTTTCAAGAAAATACAAAAACAAAAATGCCGCAATTCTTTTATTACCATCAGAAAACGAATGGTTTTTTACTATGAAATACAACAAATTAGCTGCTTTTTCTTCAATACTTGGATACAAATCAACACCACCGAATGTTTGATATATTGTTGATATGGAACTTCTAAATGAATTATCTTTTTCGTGTCCAAATAATTCACTGTTTCCAAAAGTTTGTTTTACCAGCCCAATTTGTTTAATCGCTTCTTCATAAGTCAAATGATATATTTCATTTTTAGTTGTATTCTCAATTTTTAATGTCTGATAATCATATTGGTCAAGTATTTCAAGAGCGTAAGAATAATCTGATATTATTTTTAACAATCCCTTGCTTTCATCATTTGATAATTCTTTGCTTTCAAGAGCATTACCAAGAATTTTTATAGTTTCTTTTAATTTTTTTAGTTGTTCTGCTTGTTTTACCAACCTTTGTTGGTTAATTGCGTAGCCTTTTATAAGATAATCTTTTAAAATCTGACTAGCCCATTTTCTAAATTGAATTCCGCGTTTTGAGTTAACTCTATATCCAACGGAAATTATTGCATCAAGATTATAAAATTTTATTTGTCTTTTTACTTTTCTATTCCCTTCTTGACGAACTACCGAGTATTTCTCGGTAGTTGAAATTTCATCTAATTCTCCTGATTTATAGATGTTTTTTAAATGAAGTCCAATTGTATCACTATCTTTTTCAAATAATTCAGCCATTTGTTTTTGAGAAAGCCAAACGGTTTCTTTTTCAAGTTTGACTTCTATTGAAGTTTTCCCTTCATCAGTTTTGTATATTTTAATTTCTGATTTCTCCATTTATCAAAAATACACAACTTTTTCATATTTATGAAATCTTTATTCCAATGCACCACAACGGCTCGCATATGCGACGTAGCGGGCTTAAAGTTCGCTAACTTCGCCTTTTGGCACAAAGATAGGAAAATTCATAGAATTTTTCTATCTTTTATTTGCATTGGAAAATTTTATGAATTTTCCGGTGCAAATGTGCCTAAACATTGAAGTAGGCGAGAATCCCGCTATGCGATATATATAGTGTTAGCTGTTGTGTTTTATTTTGTTCATATTTATCTATTATTTATGTTTAATATTATATTTTATCAATCCAACTTTATCGATAATTTTTTCCGATATCTGTGGGTACAAATCATCATTTGTATTTGGAATTCCATCAATTCCTGATGAAAATAGACGATATTGTTTTCCTAAATTTTGATATTGAAATTTGTTATTTGTTTTGCTTTGATTTGTTTGTATTGGGTCATAGATGAAAATTTGAGGATTATCTTTTGTCAGTTGTTGTAGGCTATCGGGATATTTTCCATTTTCCATTTTATAAAATTCGATTTCTTTTACGAGATTGTTTAATTC
>JALWNI010000137.1 GCA_027083695.1 Nautiliaceae bacterium
GAAAAAGATGGTTAAAAATTAAGTATGCAAAAATGCCACTTTTTATAAGACCTGTAATGTATTATTTATATAGATATTTCTTTAAATGGGGCTTTTTAGATGGAAAAGAGGGGTTTGTTTGGCATTTTTTACAAGGAGGATGGTATAGATTTTTGGTAGATGCTAAAATATATGAAATTTATAAAAAAGCTGGTAGAAATAAAGAAGATATTTTAAAATTTATAGAAAAAGAATATAATATAAAAATTTAAAAAGGAGATACAATATGTATATTTTAGGATTAAATGCATATCATGGAGATAGTAGTGCGTGTATTTTTAAGGATGGTGAGCTTATAGCTGCTATTGAGGAAGAGAGAATTAGAAGAATTAAGCACTGGGCAGGATTTCCAAGTGAAGCTATTAAATTTTGTTTAAAAGAGAGTGGAATTAGTATAAAAGATGTTGATTATATTACAATCTCAAGAGATCCATCTGCTAATCTTTATAAAAAAATTACTCATAGTATTAAAAAATTAGTAAGTTTTAAAGCTTTAAAAGATAGACTTGCGAATACTAAAAAGGTTGTTTCTATTAAAGGAGAATTGGCAAAAGTTTTTGATGTCGATGAAAGTCAAATCAAAGCAGAAGTTGTAAATGTAGAACATCATAGAGCTCATATGGCAAGTGCATTTTTTGCAAGCCCTTTTGAAGAAGCTGCTATTTTATCAATAGATGGATTTGGAGATTTTACTTCTACAATGATAGGAGTTGGAAAAGGTAATAAAATAGAAGTATTTGATAGTGTTATTTATCCACATTCATTAGGAGTTTTTTATACTACTTTTACTCAATTTTTAGGTTTTGATAAATATGGTGATGAATATAAAGTAATGGGACTTAGTCCTTATGGGAAAGAAGATAAAGAAATTATGAAAAAACTAAGAGATGTAATAATTTTAAAAGATAATGGGTTTTTTGAAATAAATGAAAAATATTTTCGTCATCCAAAAGAGGGTGTTAGTATGAGTTGGGAAAATGGTGATCCTTATATTGAACCTCTTTATAGTGATTATTTAATAGAAATTTTTGGCAAACCTAGAAAAAAAGGAGAAAAATTAACTGAATATCATAAAAATTTAGCTTGGGGTGTTCAAAGAATTACTGAAGAGACTATTTTTCATATTTTGAATCATTTACAAAAAAGAACAGGTCTTAAAAATATTTGTATTGCAGGTGGAGTTGCACAAAACTCAGTTGCAAATGGAAAAATAACAGATAATACTCCTTTTGAAAACTTGTATATCCCACCAGCAGGACACGATGCAGGAACAGCAATAGGAAGTGCATTGTGGCTTTATAATCAAATAAAAGATAAACTAAGAATTAAACCTCAAAAACATAGTTATTTTGGAGCTAAGTTTAGTGATGAGGAAATAGAAAACTTTTGCAAAGAAAACAATATTACTTATAAAAAGTATAATGACGAAGAATTGTTTGAATTAGTTACAGATTGTTTAATGGATGGTGGAGTTGTAGGATGGTTTCAAGGAAGGGCGGAATTTGGTCCAAGAGCACTAGGACATAGAAGTATTCTAGCAGATCCAAGAAGAGCAGATGCAAAGGAGATTTTAAATATTAAAATAAAAAGAAGAGAACCATTTAGACCATTTGCACCATCAATTTTGAAAGAACATACTTCTGAATGGTTCGAAAAAGTAGATGATGTTCCTTTTATGGAGAAAGTTTTTAAATTTAAAAAAGAAAAAAGAGATTTAGTCCCAGCGGTTGTACATGTAGATGGCACAGGTAGGCTTCAGACAGTTGATAAGGAAATTGAACCAAAATATTATGGACTTATCGAAACTTTTTATAAAAAAACGGGAGTGCCAATTATTTTAAATACATCATTTAATGAAAATGAACCAATCGTAAATACTCCAAAAGAAGCATATGATTGCTTTTATAGAACAAAAATGGATATGTTAGTAATGGGTAATATTGTTGTAACGGAGAGGTAATTGAAAGTTTCAATAATAACATCGGTTTATAATAATAAAGAGACAATAAAAGATGCAATAGAATCAGTTCTAAGTCAAACTTATAAAAATATAGAATACATTATAATTGATGGAGCTTCAACAGATGGAACTGTTGAAATTATTAAAGGTTATGAAGATAAAATAAATAAGTTTGTAAGTGAGCCAGACAAAGGTATATATGATGGACTGAATAAGGGTATTAATATTACAAGTGGTGATATTATAGGATTTTTGCATAGTGATGATGTTTATATGAATAATGAAGTTATTGAAAAAGTTGTGGAAACTTTTAAAAAATATAATTGTGATGGAGTATATGGGGATTTAGTTTATGTATCAAAAAGTAGTGATAAAGTTATAAGATTTTGGAAAAGCGGAGAGTTTAGTGTAGATAAATTGAAAAAAGGATGGATGCCTCCTCACCCAACTTTATTTTTAAAAAGAGAAATTTATGAAAAATATGGTCTATTTGATTTAAGTTTTAAAATAGCAGCTGATTATGATTTTATGTTAAGAGTTTTAAAGAATAATCTAAAATTATATTATATTCCAGAAGTTTTGTATAAAATGAGAATAGGTGGAGAGAGTAATAAAAGCTTGAAAAATATAATCTTAAAATCAAAAGAAGACTTAAAAGCTCTTCGTAAAAATGAAATAGGAGGTATTGATATCTTGCTAAGAAAAAATTTTTCTAAAATAGGACAGTTTTTTAAAACTTCATAACCCCTTTTTCTCCAAAAGAAAAGGGGTCAGGATCTTACTTTTTAACTAAAATTTATTATAATGACTAAAAGAAAGAAAGGATACATTTGGCAAGAAAAAGACGTGTTAATATCCCTGGTTTTTATCATATTATTAACAGAGGGGTAGAAAAAAGAGATATTTTTTTGGAAAAAGAGGATTTTGAAAAATTTTTAGAGATATGTGATGAGTATTCAAAAATTTTTAATTTTAATATTTATTCTTTTTGTTTAATGAAAAATCATTATCATTTACTGATAAAAACTACTGATAATAATATTTCACAAATAATGAAACATATCAATATGAAATATACTGTTTACTTTAATAAAAAGTATAACAGGGTAGGACCTTTGTGGCAGGGGAGATTTAAATCGTTTTATGTAGCAGACGGGAATTATTTAAATTCACTTGTAAAATATATAGAATTTAATCCAATAAAAGCAAATATTACTCAAAATATAGGAGAATATCCTTTTGCTATGAGTTCTAAGAAATATCTGTTTTCAGTGTTAAATTTTGAATTAATAGAAAAAACAGGTTTTAAAGATTTAACAGCTGAAGATATTTTGAATATAGAAAAAATTAAAAAGAATGAAATACGGGAAATAATTAAAGAAGAAAATAAAAGAGACTTGAATTATTTTTTTGATAATTTTAATAAAGAAACTGCCGTGGTAAAAGCTTTAAAAGAAGGATACAAGCAGTCTGAGATTGCCGAGTTTTTGAATTTGTCTGTGGTGTCAATTTCCAAATTAAAAAAAATTTTTTTTGAAAAAGAAAGATTATTTGAAAAATTGAAAAAAGAGGGTTTGTTTTGGAGTTATGACAAGCAGATAAAATATGAAAATTTTAGTGAAAGCGTTTTTATTGAACATGCTTTAAAGTATGGAGATTTTGATGATATAAAAAAACTTATACAACTATTTGGAAAAAGAAAGGTAAAAAAAATATGGGAAAGCACAATGAAAAATGACACTCGTTTTATTAAAATAAATTTACTTATTGCAAGAGTTTTTTTGGGACTTAAAATAGAAAGTAAGGATTTGAAAGGTAAAAATGAAAGATTTGAAAAACTTAGATTTTTTGCTTCCTGATACTCAAAAAGTTTTAAAAAACTTAATAAAAGAAAGTTATTTGTCAAACTTTGTTTTAGCGGGTGGGAGTGCATTGGCTTTGCATATAAAACATAGAAAAAGTGAAGATTTGGATTTTTTTACTTATGAAGACAATGTATTTAATATTCATAAAATCCAAAAATTAATAAAAAAATTAAACGGTAAAATTGTAAATATTTCAGATATTCAAATTGATGCTTTGATTGATGGGGTTAAGATTACTTTTTTTGATGCAAAATGGGCTTTTTTAAAACCTAAAAATATCGGAAATTTTAATCTTTCTACGTTGGAACAAATAGCTATTATGAAAACAAATGTTTTATTTTTAAGGGCAAAATACAGAGATTATTATGATTTGTATTTTTTAGCTAAACAGTTTGGAATTAAGGAAATATTTGAAATGTCTGAAAATGTATTGGATGGAATAAATTTTAAATTGTTTGCAGCTGCTTTATTGTATATTGATGATATTGAGGATGAAAATATTGATTATTTGGAGCCTGTTCAGAAAATCTCATTAAAGCAAATCAGGGATTTTTTTGAAAATGAATTAAAGAAACTATAACCCCTTTTTCCCTATCATAACCATTGCGGTTTTAAATATTGTTTTAATTTCAAGTCCCAATGACCAGTTTTTAAAATAGTATAAATCATACATAAGTTTTTGGCGGGTATCTTCTAAATCTTTGCCGTAAGGGTAATTTACCTGTGCCCATCCGGTAATTCCCGGAGCGTTTATGTGTCTGAGATGATAATATTTCCATTTTTTTTCATACTGTTTTACAAGTTCGTCCCACTCCGCTCTTGGACCGATAAGATGAAGGTCTCCTTTTAATACATTCCAAAGCTGAGGAAGTTCGTCTATTCTTGTTTTACGCATTATCTCTCCCCATCTGAATATTCTCGGGTCGTTTTCCTGTGTATAATGATTGAAAAATTCGACATCTGTTCTCATGCTTCTGAATTTGTAACAGGTAAAAGGTTTGCCGTTTTTGCCTATTCTTGTCTGCTTGAAGATAATAGGCCCGTCGGGGGATTCTTTTTTGATTTTATAAGCTGCATATATCATAATAAAAGAACTTATAAACATTAAAGGAATTGATACAAAATAATCAATTCCTCTTTTTATTATATATTGTATTTTTGTGTATGGTTTAATATATTTTAAATGTTCACAAAAGCTGCAATCAATAGGTATATATAACTTATGGAGATATTTTTCAAAAAAATCTTCCAATGTTATTGTAGTTTTGTTTACATCTATATCATGGTTAGAAATTATTAAATCTGCTTCTTGAATATTTGTTACTATTTTGTATTTTTTTTCTATATTATCTATGTCACTGGATGTAAGTTTAATATAATTATTCCCCGTAATATAGATTTTCATCCTTTCCCCTTTTAAAACAAGTGAAATTATAATATAATTTTGGTCTGAGTAAAAGTATGAATATAAGGGTGAGGATGAAAAAAGTAAAAATTTTTTTATTAATTCCAATTATATTTTTTTTTGGGTGTGTAGATGATAGTTTGGTTCTTTTCAAGCAGAATCAAAATAATAATTTTAACTTAAAGCAAGAACTTTCTCAAATAGGATATAAATTTTCAAAAAAACATACATCATATCAATATAAAATAAAACCACAAGATAGATTGAATATTACAATATTTAATCATCCAGAACTTAGTTCTGTAATAAATAATACAACAAATGGGACTAATTTACAAGGTACTTTGGTTTATCCTGATGGAACTATCAACCTTCCTTTAATAGGAAAAGTAAAAATAGCAGGGCTTACAGAAGAACAGGCTTCTGAAAAACTTACCAAGCTCTATGCTCAATATATTAAAAAACCTTTTGTTCAAGTTGATGATGTAAGTAAAAAAATATATGTATTAGGAGAAGTAAACCATCCAAGAGTTATTTATATGTCTCAAGATACTATAAGTTTGATTGAAGCTATTAGTGATAGTGGAGGATTTACTGATAAAGCAAAAA
This sequence comes from Nautiliaceae bacterium, assembly GCA_027083695.1. Taxonomy (GTDB): domain Bacteria; phylum Campylobacterota; class Campylobacteria; order Campylobacterales; family Nautiliaceae; genus JALTBU01. Next base: position 5,879 of record JALWNI010000137.1, read on the forward strand.
GAAGTGAAATAAAAATTATTTCAGGAAATTGGAATCATCCTACTATGACAATAGTAGATTTAACAAAACTTTCTCCAAAAGATTTAAATAAACTGGTATTAAAACCAAATGAAATAGTTTATGTAACTCCAATTAAATCAAAACCACTTGATATTAGAATATTGGGTATTCAACCTGTTATTGATTTCGTAAACAGCATACTTAGCGGTATGGTTAATGTCAAAACTCTTAGAGAATAATGGATGAAAAAGGGGTATAATGGAAAACATTAAACAGGAAGATTTTTTTGACATAAAAGAGTTTTTATATCTTTTAAAAAGACATATTTTTTTAATGATTTTTATAACTGTTTTATTTACAGCAGGAGCTTTTATATATGCTTACCTTGCTACTTCTTATTATAAAACTTATTCCACTCTTGAAATAGGAGAAGCTTCAAAAAACGGAGGAAATGATATTTTGTCTCAAGCTTTGGGACTTGGTGGGGGAGATGAGGTAGATACGGATGTAGTTCTAATAAAGTCAAGATATATAATCGCTAATGCAATTAAAAATCATGATTTTGAGGATAGATATTTTGCGATAGATAAATTTAAAAAATTTGAGCTTTATAATGATATTCCTTTAAAAATAGAATTAAAAAAGGGTAAAAACATTACTTTTGTAATAATTCCTATTAATAATAACACATTCAAGCTGGAAGTTAAAAAATATAATTTTACAGGAGTTTTTAAATTTGGAAAGCTTATAAAAACTAAAAATTTTGAACTTACTGTTTATAAAATAAAACCTTTAAAATATTCAAAATATATTTATGAAAAGCAGTCTTTTATCAATTTTGTAAAAAATGTTCAAAGAAATCTTAATGTTTCAAGAATGGGACAAAAAATAAATATGATAAAAGTAGAATATGTTGATAATATTCCTCAAAGAGATGCATTAATTACAAATCTTATATCAAAAACTTTTATAAAAGATACTATTAAACAAAAAACTCAACAGGCTTCTCAGCTTCTTGCATTTGTAACAAAACAGCTTAATAAAATTACAAGAGAGCTTGCTTTATCCGAGGTAAAACTTGAAGAGTTTAAGAAAAAAACAGGTATTGTAGATGTTGCGCTTGATACACAAATGCTTTTACAAAAATTATCTGATGTGGATTCTCAGCTTATGGAGCTTAAACTAAAAAAAGAGACTATTGATTTTGTAATAAATCACTTAAAAAATGTAAGAAATGCCATGCTTATTAGTGCTGGGGCTCTTGATGATCCAGAACTTCAACAAATGATAACACAACTTCAAACTCTTATTTTAAAAAGAAATGCTTTATTAGTGCAATATACTTTAAAACATCCTCAAGTAGTAGCAATTGATAATCAAATTAGAGATTTAAAAGCTATTATTTATAATAGAATATATAATTTAAAAAATACAATTGATAAACAATATAATCTTCTTATGTCTGTGAAAAAAAAGTATGAAGCTATAATAAAAACTCTTCCCCAAAAAGAGAGAAAGCTAATTGATCTTGAAAGAAATTATTTGGTGAATAAAAAAATATATCAATATCTCTATGAGAAAAAAGTAAGCGCTGAAATAGCCAAAGCTTCTACAATCAGCAAAAATAGAATTATTGATAGAGCATTAGTTCCAACTGCACCTTTTAAACCTAAAAAGAAATTAATTGTAATAATAGGTTTTGTATTAGGTGTGGTTTTTGCTGTTATTATAGTGATTTTAATTGATTTTTTAAGTACGAAAATAAAATCAATAGAAGAGATAGAAAGACATGTAAAACTCCCAATTCTTGGGCTTATACCGCATTTCAGGAAAAAAGGAATTGTTGTTATAGATTCTCCTAAATCAAGAATTACAGAAGCATTTAGGACGCTCAGGACAAATATAGAATTTATACCGGTTAAAAACAAATCAAAAATCATTTCAGTAACTTCTACGGTTGGAGGAGAAGGAAAATCTACTGTTGCATCAAATCTTGGAATAGTCTATTCCATGGCAAATAAAAAGACTCTTGTGATAAACCTTGATATGAGAAAACCGACTTTGCATACTGTCTTTGGAGTGGAAAATAAAAAAGGTATCAGCAATGTATTAGCCGGACACGAATCAATAGAAAATGTAATAGAAAAAACAGATAAAGAAAATCTTTATGTAATACCATCAGGTCCTATTCCTCCAAATCCAGCTGAGCTTATCCAGAGTGAAAATCTCTGGAAGTCTCTTGAATATTTAAGAGAAAAATTTGATGTAATAATACTTGATACACCGCCAATTGGAATAGTTGCGGATGCCGTGCATGTATTAAAACATTCGGATGTAAATTTGTATCTTGTAAGGCTGAATTATTCTAAAAAAGACTTCTTAAAACATATCAACAGAACAGTTGAATTTTATAAAATAAAAAATATCGGACTTGTGGTAAATGATGTAAAAGATAAAACATCATCTTACGGATATAATTACGGATACGGATATTATTCGGATGAGAAATGATAAAAAAGTTTTTTATTAAAAAAATCAAATTTGACATACATACCGATATCCACTCCCATCTTCTGCCGGGAATTGATGACGGCTCTAAAAGTATGGATGAGAGTGTCGAGATGATAAAAAAATTTAAAGAACTAGGATATGAAAAACTTGTTATTACCCCTCATGTAATGAGTGAAGGATATAATAATCCTACTGATTTGATTTTGAAAAAATATAATGAGCTGAAAGAAAATATCGATTTTATAAATCTTAATGTATCGGCCGAATACAATATGGATGAAGAGTTTGTAAAGCGTATAAAAAACAAAGATTTAATAGCCATAAGTGATAAATATATTTTATTTGAAACTTCATATTATACAAAACCGGCTGTTTTTGAAGAGATTGTATTTGAGATTCACTCACTCGGATTTACTCCTATTTTTGCACATCCTGAGAGATATAGATATTTTTGGGATGATTTTGAAAAATACAAAAAGATAAAAGATTTAGGAGTAATGTTTCAGTGCAATATAAATTCTTTCAAAGGTTATTACGGTAAAATTGCAAAAAAAGCGGTAAATTATTTGGCAAAAAACGGATTTATAGATTTTTTAGGAAGTGATGCGCATTCCATGAAACATCTGAAATTTTTAGAAGATGTAATAAATTCAAACGAATTAAATGTGGTTTTTAAACATAATAAAATCAAAAACAATGAACTTTAAAGGAATAAAATGAAAATAGCAATAGCGGGAACAGGATATGTGGGACTTAGCAATGCTGTACTTTTAGCTCAAAACAATCAAGTAGTGGCACTTGATATTGTTCCTGAAAAAGTAGAGCTGATAAATAAAAGAATATCTCCGATAGAAGATAAAGAGATAACGGAGTTTTTCCAAACAAAAGATTTGAAGCTTAAAGCTACAACCAATAAAAAAGAAGCATATGAAAATGCGGAATATGTAGTAGTGGCAACTCCCACAGATTATGACCCTATAACAAATTATTTTAATACCAAATCGGTAGAGAGTGTAATAAAAGATGTAATTAAGATAAATCCAAAAGCTACAATAGTAATTCGCTCAACCATTCCTATCGGATATACTGAGAGAATAAAAAAAGAATTTAATTATAAAAATATATTTTTTGTGCCTGAATTTTTAAGAGAAGGAAAAGCACTATATGACAGTTTGTATCCAAGCAGAATTATTGTAGGAGAAAAAAGCACAAAAGCTGAAATATTTGCTAATTTATTAAAAGAAGGGGCTTTTAAAGAGACAATTCCTATTCTTTTTATGAACAACACAGAAGCAGAAACAGTTAAACTTTTTGCAAATACTTATCTTGCTATGAGAGTGGCATTTTTTAATGAACTTGATATGTTTGCAGAGATGAAAAATCTTAATACAAAAGATATAATAGAAGGTATCTGTTTAGATCCAAGAATAGGGATGCATTATAACAATCCAAGTTTTGGATATGGAGGATATTGTCTTCCAAAAGATACAAAACAGCTTCTTGCAAACTATACTCTTGATAATATTCCTCAAAAACTAATAGAAGCTATTGTGGATTCAAATGTGCTTAGAAAAGAGTTTATAGCAAAAAGAGTGCTTGATAAAAATCCAAAAAAAGTAGGGATTTACAGACTTATAATGAAAGCTGGAAGTGATAATTTTAGAAGTAGTGCAATATTTGATGTAATAAATATGCTAAAACCGTTTGTTGATATGGTGATATACGAGCCGGCGGCAATTGAGAAAGAAATAGACGGAATACCTGTGACAAACGATTTAAAAGAGCTTGAAAAATGTGATGTTATTCTTGCAAACAGAATGGAAAAAGAACTTGAAAAATTAAAAGACAAAGTTTATACAAGAGATATTTATAGTAGGGACTGATAATAAAATTTTTGTTTGCTTTTTTTTAGGTATTGCTTGTTTATTTGCAAATGTAAACATAAATACCGCAGGTGTAAATGAACTTATCGTTTTAAAAGGTATAGGCAAAACAAAAGCAAAAGCAATTATCAAATACCGTAAAAAACATCCTTTTAATAAAAAAGAAGATATTATGAATGTAAAAGGTATCGGTAAAAAGACTTTTGAGAAAATTAGAGATAAGATTAATGTGGAGTAAAAATAAATAAAAGTAATGGTGTTATAGAAGAAAAGAGTAGAACAAATATTTTTTAAAAAAGAGTTTAATATAAAAATTCCTTATTGGAGGGATTCTTTAAAAAAATGTTTAAAGGAAATAGATGAATAAGACTATATTAATAACAGGCGGAGCAGGATTTATAGGAAGCAATTTTATTCCATATTTTTTAGAAAAATATCCAGAGTATAATGTAATAAATTTAGATGCCCTAACTTATGC
>JALWNI010000138.1 GCA_027083695.1 Nautiliaceae bacterium
CTTCCCATTTATTTATATGCTATTAATGAAAATTTCCTTATAAAATCACTTAATTTTGCATTGATATTTTTAGGTTTTTTCTTTTTTTTAGAAAAAAAACATTCATTTTTTCTAACTGGTTTTTTTATTGGAATATTTTGGTTTTGGTGGATTAGTCTTAGTTTTAGATATTACAATCTCACATGGATGATACCTTTTATAATTTTTTTTATCGGAATCGGTTATGGAATTATTTTTTGGTTATTAAATAAAATTTTTAATATCTTAAAATTTTCAGTTTTAAATATAAATATTTCTATTTACTTATGGATATTGTTTATCATTTTCGGTTTTGATTATATTAAACCTTTTACATTTGATTGGTTAAAACCAGAAGTTTTACTTTCTACAACTTTTCTAATCCCAACCAAAATAGTGCTCTTACTTTTTATTTTTTCAATTTTATGTATTATGTTTGCTTATAAAAAACACCCTTTATTCAAACTTTTAAGCATATTTTTATTAATTTTGGCAACAACTTTTCAAAAACCAAAAGTAAAAATGCCTAAATTAACAATTAATTTAATAACAACATATATTCCTCAAAACAAAAAATGGAATAAAAACTTTATACCAATAGAAATTAAAAATAACTTAAATTATATAAAAAAATCCATAGGCAAATATGATGTAGTAGTTCTACCTGAGAGCGCTTTTCCTTTATTTTTAAACTTACACCCCAAATTGATGATTAAACTTTTAAAATTATCAAAAAAAATTACTATAATAACTGGTGCTCTTCACTATAAAAACAAAAAATTTTATAATTCAACTTATGTTTTCGAAGATGGCAAAGTAACAATTCTTGATAAACATATTTTAGTGCCTTTTGGTGAATATATTCCTTTTCCTTTTTTTCAAAAAGAGATAAATAATATTTTCTTTGGCGGATCAAGTGATTATCAAACATCAAAAAATTTTGGAATTTTCAAAATTAAAAATTATAAATTTATAAATGCTATTTGCTATGAAACAACAATAAAAAACTTATATAAATTAACACCTAATTACATAATTGCTCTTAGTAATATGGCATGGTTTATGCCATCAATTGCACCTATAATTCAAAAACTCCTAATCAAAACATACGCGATACAATATAAAAAAATAGTTTTTCACTCTTTAAATGGATACAAAAGCTATGTCATAAAGGGATAACATGAATATTTTTATAAGTGCAAACAATACAGAATGCGGTAAAACATATACGACTCTTAAATTAATTAAAAAATTTAGTGAAATGGGATATAAAATCGGAGTTATGAAACCTATTGAAACGGGAGTTGATAAATACCCCGTTGATGGAAAAATACTGTTTGAAGAAGCAAAGAAATATAATCCTGCTTTGAGCTCATTGAATTTAAAAGACATAGTCCCAGTGCAGTTTAAACTCCCAGCGGCTCCTTATGTGGCTGGAATTGCCGATTTAAAAAAAATAGAATCTTCTTATAAAAAAATAAAACCGCTTTGTGATATTTTGCTTATAGAAGGAGCAGGAGGAGTCAGAGTACCTATAAGAGTGGAGAAGGGAGAAGAAAGAAGGATAGATGAAAATAAAAAATGGATAGAGATGTGGGAGCTGTCTAAAATTTTTGATGCAAAACTGTTTTTGATAATAAGCTCGAAACTCGGGATGATAAATGATTTTCTGCTGAATAAATTTTTCCTTGAATCAAAAGAAATTGACTTTATTTGGGCTGTGAATCTGTTTGATGAAAGTTACTTTCATATAACCCATCCATTTTTAAAAAATTTCAATCCTTTAATTTTGCAAAAAGATTTGGATAAAATTGCTAAAAAACTTATAGGAGGATAGATGGAGAAAATTGAACTTAAAACGCACTTAAAATTCAATCCGAAATTTGGAAGAGTTGTAGAAATAAATGAAAACGGAGCAAAAGTAATATTGGAAACAACATCTGATATGGCTGTGGATGAAGAAGGGCTTGTACATGGAGGTTTTACATTTGGAGCAGCTGATTTTTGTGCAATGGCAAGTGTTAATGAACCTTATGTTGTACTTGTAAAAGCTACTAACTGTGAATTTATGGCACCAGTAAAAGTTGGTGATAAAGTAGAATTTACGGGTGAAATATTAATGAGGGAAAAAAGAAAGGTTGAAGTAAAAGTTACTGGGACCTTAAACGAAATAAAAGTTTTCAAAGGTCTTTTTAGTTGTGTAATTTTAGATTCACATGTATTAAAAAAATAGAAGAATTATCTTCTTCCTCTTCTATTTGAGTTTCTGCTGTTTCTGCCGGAATATCTTCTATTCCTATTGTTTCTCCCTCCTCTATCACCTTGATTCTTACTTCTTTCAATAAGTTTTTTGGCTTCTTTAATTGATTTTCCTATTTTTTCCTTGCCGTCAGCTTCTTTATTAAAAAGCATATGAGCAAATTTTGTAGCGATTGTAAGCAAATCATACTCGTTTTGAAGCTCTTCAACTATTTCAATTGCCTTTTCATTAGGTTCTACTTCTGTTAATTTATCAACTATTTTTTTAATTTCGCTATTTTTTACATCAGAAAGCGTAGGCACCTCTTTTAAAACAATTTTTGAAATTTTTTGAATTCTATTAAGTGCTCTAAATTCATGAGGAGTTACAAGAGAAATTGCCATTCCTTCTTTTCCTGCTCTTCCGGTTCTTCCGATTCTATGAACATAACTCTCAGGATCAAGAGGCAAATGATAGTTAAATACATGAGTTACATTATTTACATCAAGACCTCTTGCAGCTACATCAGTAGCTACAAGAATTTCGATTTTATCGTTTTTAAATCCTCTTATGACTTCTTCTCTTCTTCTTTGGTCCATATCTCCGTGAAGTCCTTTTGCATCAAACCCTGCTCCACTTAAAAAGTCCGCAATATCATCAACATCTTTTTTGGTTCTGCAAAATACTATTGATTTGCTTGGGTTTTTATAATCAATAAGTCTGATTAATGCGTCTTTTCTTTCATTTTCATCAATTACATAAAAATACTCTTTAATGTTTTCGTTTGTTACCTGTTTTTTAGTAATTGTAATAAATTCAGGATTTTTAAGAATTGTTTTTGCAAGTTCTTTAATAGGTGCCGGCATTGTTGCACTAAAAAGCAGTGTCTGTCTGTCGCTTGGTACGAATTTGAATATTTCTTTAATGTCATCCAAAAATCCCATATCAAGCATTTCATCAGCTTCATCCAATATTACATATCTAGGAGCAATATCAATTCTTCCGCTTCTTAGCAAATCTAAAAGTCTTCCGGGAGTTGCCACGATAAATTCAGAATTTTCTATATGTTTTATCTGTCTTGAATATGAACTTCCTCCGTATACCGTAGCTGTGTGAATTCCAAGATATTTACCGAATCTGAAAATCTCTTCACTTACCTGAATAGCAAGTTCACGCGTAGGTGTAATTACAAGCGCTTTTTCACCTTTTTGCATTTTACTTAAAATCGGAAGACCAAACGCAGCCGTTTTACCTGTACCTGTTTGGGCCTGAGCGACAACGTCTCTTCCTTCTAATATTACAGGTATTGCTTTTTCTTGAATTGGTGATGGTTTTTCAAAACCTATTTCTTCCAATCTTTTTAAAATCTCTTTTTTTAAATTAAAATCATTAAAATTCATTTATTTCCTTTTGTTATTTAAATTGTTTTTTTAATGGCAGTAAAGTTTATAACTTAGGTAAGTGTTTTTAAAATATGGAGGATACGGAATTATAGCAATAAAATTTTTAATTTGACCAGGAAAAAGCCCGTCTGTAATAATATATTTTGTTGCTTTTACAACATTTGGTCTTTGTTTTTTTTCTTGTTTGGAACCAAATAATTTAAGTCCTCCGGGTTTAAAAAATGTTCCCTTAGGAATTTTTCCTCCCCATCCATTGTTTACAAGTTTAATTTCTAACTTACAATAATTTATTTTAAATTTACCTATATTTTTAACTTCACCTTTTAAAACTAATGTTTCGTTGATAAGCACTCTTCTTTGTTCTACATGTAATAGTTCAGCTTTTTTTGTATATTTTTCTAATATTACAAGACCAAGTACTGCTCCAAATGTAGTAACCAAAAAAGAAGCAAATATCATACTCAAAAGAAGTTTAACACTGTTTTTTGCAGCTTTTGTCGAAAGTATCGCTAAAAATATAAATAAAATTAAAAAAAAAGCAATATCCAGCCAATGTAAAACAGTAAAATAAGGTAAATGCATTATTTTTTCCTATTTTTTTTCTCTTCTATACCGCTGATACCTTCTCTCCTTTTAAGCTCTTCTAAAATAGCTTCTGGATGAATATTTTTATAAGCCAGAGCTATTAAAGTATGAAAAGCAAGATCTGCTGCTTCATAAATAATCTCTTTTTTATCGTCATCTTTAACTGCAAAACAAAATTCTCCCGCTTCTTCAACTACTTTTTTTAACAAACTGTTTTCACCTTTATGATAGAGTGAAGAAACATAAGAAGTTTTTGGATCTGCATTTTTCCTATCTTGCAAAGTATGATAAAGCTTATCCACAAAATTATACTCTATTTCCTCTTCTTTGTCCATAGTGATTTTGTTTGTTTTGAGATTTGTAAAAAAACACGATTTTCTTCCAGTATGACATGCAGACCCGGTTTGCTTAACTTTTAATAAAATTGTGTCATTATCACAATCAATTAAGACTTCTTTAACTTCTTGTATGTTTCCGCTACTTTCACCCTTTTTCCAAAGTTTATTTCTTGAACGAGAAAAATAGTGAGCATATCCACTATTTAATGTCTTATTAAGTGCTTCTTCATTCATATAAGCCAGCATTAAAACTTCATTAGTATCTACATCTTGAACAATTACCGGAACCAGCCCATTATTTTTTTCAAAATCAATTTTTTGCATTACTTATAACCTTTTTACCATTTTCAACATTCATCCATATATTTGGTACAACACCACCCGGCATTAGAAATATTTTAACATTGGGATTTTGTTTTAAAGCTTCATTAAATTTACCCTGAACTTCTATTTGTTTAAGTTTTAAAAGCTCAGAAGTCAAAGATTTTGATATAAGTTCATTTGCTTTTGCCTGTGCTTTTGCTTCAATTAATTTAGCCTCCGCTTTACCTTGTGCTTCAATTTTTGCAGCATTGGCTTTACCTTGTGCTATTGCCGCTTCTTTTTGAGCTTCTTGTTTGGCTCTTAAAACTTCATATTGCGCTCGCACTGCCTCTTGTTTGGCAATCTGAACTCTTTCAATCTGTTTTTTAATATTTTCAGGCAAAATAATATCTCTTAATTGAAAACTTTCAAAAATAATCGGCTTATTAGGGATTTTATCCAGTTGTTCTCTTATAGAATTTTCTATTTTTGCTGCTATTTCATTTCTTTTTACTGGAATCTCTTCTGCCGGATATTTTCCTATGACATTTCTAACAACATCTCTTACAATTGGATTTATTATTTTATCTTCCCAGTTAAGCCCGTATGTTTTGATAACATATGCTGCTTTTTCAGGATTGAGTCTATAACTTACCGAAAGTTCAACTTGTATAGGAAGGCCTCTTGCATCAAGCACATTTATTGCCGGATATATTCTTATTGTTCCGTATCTATCCGGCATTGAGCCCGTCTCAGGAGAGCGTTTGTATGTTATCATATGAACTTTGGTATCTACTATGATAACTTTTTGAATCAAAGGAATATAAAAATGCATTCCCGGTTCCAGAGGTTTAGCGCTAAATTTACCGGTTGTTGATAAAATACCAACTTCTCCTTCATTAATAATAACCCATGGTCTAAATAAAAAAATCAAAAATATAACTAATAAAATTCCTATAATAATATTACCACCGCTTTTTAAAAATTTTGGCGGTTCAAACTTTGGCGGTTCAAATTTATTATTATTATTTTTATTATTCCATCCATTTAAATCTGCTGGCATTTAATTCCTTTAAATATTTTAAATATATGTAAGATAATGCTTATAAGCCTTATCTCTACCGTAAACTACATCAAAATATGCATCTTGTAACTCTTTTGTAATTTCTCCTCTTTTGCCATTTCCTATAATTCTTCCATCCACTTCTCTCACAGGTGTAATTTCAGCAGCGGTCCCCGTAAAGAAAGCTTCATCAGCAATGTATACTTCATCTCTTGTAATTCTTCTTCTCTCAACAGGTATATCCCTCTCGCGTGCAAGTTCAAGCACAGTTGCCTGAGTAATTGATTCAAGTGAATTGTCATTTGGAGGAGTTATCAAAACACCATCTCTTACTATAAAGAAACACTCCCCGCTTCCCTCAGCAATAAATCCTTCATCATCAAGCATCAAAGCTTCTTCATATCCTGCTTCAATCGCTTCATATTTTGCCATTTGAGAATTTAGATAATTTGCCACTGCTTTTGCTTTGCCAAAAGTTGATTTTACCGGATTTCTTGTAATTGAAGAGACTTTTACTCTAATTCCATTTTCAAGTCCTTCTTCACCAAGATATGCACCCCACTCCCATGCGGCAATACTTACATGTACTGGTGCACCAATATGATAAAGCCCCATTTTCCCGTATCCAAGATAAATAAGAGGTCTTATATATACATTTCCTTTAAATTCATTTTTTCTAAGAAGTTCAATTTGAGCATTTTCTAGCTCTTCCTGAGAAAAAGGAACATCGATTTTTAAAATTTTTGCTGAATTTAAAAGTCTTTTTGTATGGTCTTGAAGTCTGAAAATTGCAAGCCCGTCATCAGTCTGATAAGCTCTTGTTCCTTCAAAAGCACCGTTTCCGTAATGGAGTGTATGTGTTAATATGTGAACTTTTGCATCATTCCAAGGAACAAACTCTCCATCCATCCAAATATATTTTGCTTCGTTCATTCTTTTCCTTTTAAGGTTTTTACGAAATTCTATCAAAATTTTGTTATCATTACTAAAAATATAAGGAGAAAAAATGGGGCTTTTATCAAAATTGTTCAATTCTGAAAAAGAAGAATTAATAGCGAAGAAATTAATTGGCAGTAATGAAATTGACGGAGAAACTGTTGAAGTAATCAATCCTTATACAAAAAAAGCAGAAACAAAATATGTAAAATGCACCCCGGAAGATGCTGTGGATGCACTAAACACAGCCCAAAAAGCTTTTAATAATACAAAAAACTCTCCGCTTCATCAAAGAATCGCTTGGATTGAAGATATTGCAAAAAAACTTGAAGAGAAAAAAGACGAATTTGCAAAATATATAACTCTTGAAGTGGCAAAACCTATAAGTCAAGCAAAAATCGAAGTTCAAAGATGTATAGAAAACCTCAAAATATGTGCAGCTGAGGGCTATCATATTTTGGGTGAGACAATTCCAACCGATGCAACAAAAAGCGGGGCAAAAACTGTAAGCTTTTACAAAAGAGTCCCGGCAGGGGTAATTGTAGCTATTACACCATTTAATTTCCCTTTAAATCTTGTGGCGCATAAAATCGCTCCGGCATTAATTGCTGGAAACAGCGTTGTACTCAAACCTACTCCCGAAGCTCCTTACAGCGCATATGCGTTTGCAAAACTCTTTATTGAAAGCGAATACGCAATACCGGATGCCCTAAGCGTAGTTTACGGTGATGCGGATGTCGGAAGCACTCTTGTTAAAAGTTCAATACCAAGAGTTATCAGTTTTACAGGAAGTGTGCCTGTTGGCAAAATTATTACACAAAATGCGGGAATTAAAAAAGTCGCTCTTGAACTTGGCGGAAACGCAGCAACTTTTGTAGAAAGCACGGCAGATTTAGAGTGGGCAGCACAAAGATGCGCGATTGGAGCGTTTGCAAACAGCGGACAGGTATGTATTTCCCTTCAAAGAATATATGTAGACGAAAAAATTTATGAAGAATTTGCCGAAAAACTTGGAGCCGAAGCATCTAAACTTAAAGTAGGAAATCCCTTTGAAGAAGATACCTTTATGGGACCGCTTATTAACGAAGATGCGGCAATAAGAGCCGAAGCTTGGATACAAAGCGCACTAAAAGAAGGAGCAAGAGTTATTGCCGGGGGCACAAGGGAAGGAAATATATTAGCACCGACAATTTTAGCTGATGTTACAGATGATATGAAAATTGTATGTGAAGAAGTGTTTGCTCCAATTGTAAGTTTAGTAAAGGTAAACGGATATGAAGAAGCAGTGAAAAAAATGAATAATTCCCCTTATGGTCTTCAATATTCTATTTTTACCAACCGAGTAGATTTAACAAAAAGGGCAATTGAGGATTTTGAAGCGGGAGGAGTTATAGTAAACGATATTCCGACTCTTAGATTTGATATTCAACCATATGGAGGAGTAAAACTTAGCGGTATAGGAAGAGAAGGACCTAGATACGCAATAGAAGAAATGACCGAAATAAAAACTATCATTATAAGATAAGGAGTTTATAATGAATGTCCAAGAAAAAGACCCAGAAGAAGCAAAAAAAGAACCAAAAAAAGAAGAAAAAAAATCTTTAATTTTTTTTCTAAAAAAATATATTCATATATTAAAATCCCAATTTAAAACAAAAATAGATGTAGTAATGATGGCATATTTTTTCGGAAGATGGATTCCTTATGCCATTGCCATTGGTATTGTTACAGGAACCCTCGCAGCGATTATGGATTTATTTATATTAAAAATAAATGGATTTTTAAATACAAATCTTATTTTGATGTTAATATATCCTTTGATTATTGCTGTTTTTACAGGTTATATGATAGAAAAATATCCAAATACCGGAGGTCCTGGTATTGGTTATTCAATTCTTCATATAAAAACCAATAAATATATTAAATCTTCGTCACTTATTTTTAAATTTATAGCTTCCACATTTACTCTTGCCGGTGGATTTATAGCAGGTAGAGAAGGTCCTTCTTTTTTCCTCGGAACGGGAATTGGTGAATGGATGGGAAAAGCTTACGGACTTGGCAAAAAAAATAAAGCTATTTTAGGTCTTATAGGTGGTGGAGCATTTACAGGTTCTTTACTTAAAGCTCCACTTGGAAGTAGTATTTTTGCAATGGAAATTGAAAATGAACATGACCTTGATTATAGACCATTTGTACCTATGATTATTGCATCAGTAGTAAGTTATTTAACATTCTCATTTTTTAGAGGAAATCATCCTTTTATTTTACTTAATCAAAACCCTTATTGGACATTAAAAGATATTCCTTATATCATAATAATGGGCCTTATTATTTCTATTATTACTTATTTTTATACGATAATCTATCAAACTTCTGCAAAATTTTCAAAATATATAAAACCAAAAATAAGACCTTTTATAGGCACTTTAATTGCATTGCCATTTTTATTCGCTTTATTTTATATTACAAAAAATCCAAATATTTTATCTGCACCTGCTCATATGATGATTATTACAGATATTGCTCAAAACCCATTCAAAATTTATGCAGATATAGCTATTGTTATATTTGTAATATTAATAACTAGTTTTACATTAGGTTTTGGAATTCCGGGAGGTTTGGTATTACCAAATTTATTAATAGGAGCAGCTGTTGGAAATATATTTGGTCACTATTTTCCAAATGAAATAGTAATGTTTTCTCTTGCAGGAATGGGAGCGGCACTTGCAGCAGGAGCAAAAACACCTCTTGCAGCGATTGTTATGATTACAGAAATGACTCATGCAGATGTTGTAATACCAATGACGGCGGCAGTTATTACAAGCTATACTACAAGTTTTGGTTATAGTTTATATATAGGCCTTGAAAAAGGACAGTTTGTAAAATAATTATAATGAATTTAAAATTTTTTTTACTTTTTCTTTTTCTCCCATTTCTATATAAGGAGCAATAAGCTGTTTTTTAAGTGAAATATTTTTTGTCCCTAATATTTTATTTAAATAATATAAAGCCATTTTTTTATTGCCTATTTTATAATAACTATAACCAAGATAATAAATTAAATATTCATCCGAATCAATACCTTTTAAATATTTAATACAATTTTTATAATCTTTTAATAAAAAATATAACTTGCCTATTACTTTGGAACTTTCAGTAGAAGGATATACATCATATGCTTGTAAAGCATATTTTAATGCATTTTTATATTTTTTTTGCTCTATTTCTTGATTTGCTTTATATAAATAAAACTTAGCTAATATATATGGAAAAGTTTTTAAATCATTATTTTTATAATTAGCTAATCTTTTATAATTTTTAATTTCTAAAAGATGGTATAAAAATTTCTTTTTATTTATTAAATATGCCCTATGATAATATAAATTAGCTAGATACGAACCTGTTTTATCAAAAATATCACCTGCTATAACATTTACTTCAAAATCATTTGGAAATTTTTTTAATAAAGAGATTACTATTTTTTGAGCCATTCCCAAATTGTTTTTAGACAAATATTCTTTAATTAAAGCCAATTTTTGTAATTTTTCTCCTTTTTTTATAAGTTCAGATATTGTATTATTATGTTCATTTTTATCAAAATTAATCAAGATTTTTTCAAGTTCCTTTATCCTTGAT
>JALWNI010000139.1 GCA_027083695.1 Nautiliaceae bacterium
TAACAAGAAAGAAGTAAAAAAAAAGTTAAATTTTATCTTTTAGCAGTTTTAAAAATAGTAGAATATTCTTCCTCTTTTAATTTTAAATATTTCTCTAAAGCTTTTTGTTTATCTATTTCACTTAATTCTTTTCTAATTGCTATATAACCTTCAATTTTATCTTTATCATCTGTAATATTTCCATTTTTATCAATAGGTGAAATTTCTACATCTACCCAATAAAATTTTCCATCTTTTCTTCTATTAATTATAGGCCCTCTCCATGGTTTGCCTTCTCTTAACATTTTCCACATCTCTTGAAAAATAATTCTTGGCATTAATGGATGACGCACAACGCTATGAGATTTTCCTATTAGTTCTTCTTTTGAAAATTGAGACATTTTTCTAAACGCTTTTGAAGCAAAAGTAATTCTGCCAAATTTATCAGTTCTTGTGATCATTCCTCTTGGATCAATTCCTGCCTCTTTAAAAGTAACTTCTTCACTCTTTGGTAAATAAAATCTAGTTTTTGACATTTTTGCCCTTTAATGCGATATGATTGATCGCATTATAAGGCATTAAAATGACAAAAATATGACATTAGTTATTTTTACAATTTTTTAATAAATAATTTGAAATTACTATTAATTGAAATGTATATCCAAATAGAGAAACAATTGGTATAAGATATATAAATGAAGTTAAAAAAACTCTTACCCATATTCCAGTGTTATATTTTTTTTCAATTTCTTTTACATCAAAAAACAAATAACTACTATCAAAAACAAGAGGTTTTTTATTAAGTATACTCATCATTATAACTTGATAAACAATATTTACAACTGGAATAAACAACAAGTAAAAAGTAAAAACAAAAATTAACAAATAAATAATAAATGATTTAATTGAAATAAAAATACCTTTTATTGTATCTTTAAAGCCAACTTTTCGCATAGGACAATTATAATGAAGTTCGTTTATTCTTTCTACTATTTTATCAATAAAAAATGATGAAAATATGCCAAGAGTTGATATTACAGCAATATAATATAAAATAATAATTATGAAAACACCTCCAATATTTGCAAGAATATTCTCAATCTTTGCTCCAAAAGGTAAATTACTTACTATTCCATATAAAAAATTTATTATATTACTAGAAAAAAATATAAAAATAACAAGCCAAAAAATTAAATCAATAATAAAAGGCAAAAATGTATATTTTAAAATTTTTTTATCAAACATATCTTTTAATATATTCATAATAATTCCTTAAAAATGATTTTCTCTACAAAATGATCTGAATTTTCCTCTTTTAGTAATAGCAATTATATTTATCGGTGTTCTTGTTAATTTTGCTATATTTTGAATAATTTTTAAGTTTTTCTTAGGAAAAGTAAAAAGTATTTCATACTCTTCACCGCTACAACCAATATTTTTTTCTATTTTTTTTATAAATTTATAATCTATATTTGAAATTTTTGAAATTCTTTCAAGTTCTTTAAAAAGTCCGTCGCTTATATCACAAGCCGCAGTTATAAATCTTGATACTCTGTAAAAAAATTTATCCCTTAAAACGGGTTTTATTAATTTTGAATTTTTATTAATATCGTTAAATCTCAAAGCTCTTATCAAATCTTTTTTAACATCCCCTATGCTTCCGGTATAAGCCACATATTCGTTGATTTTTGCTTTTCGAAACACCGGTTTTTTTGTATATCCTATATGCGTTACGGAAATTGCTATTTTATCATTTCTTAGCGTATCTCCGCCAATAATTTCATATCCGTACTCTTTTGCCGCTTTTTTAAAGCCTTCGGCAAGTTTTTTAATCTCTTTTAAACTGAGAGTTTTTGGAAATGCAACATTTAAAACGGCATATTTCGGTTTTGCATTCATTACTATCATATCGCTTATATTTACAAGTGAGGCTTTATAGCTTATCTCATCAAAATCAAACCATTCTTTTTTAAAATGAATATCTTCAAAAAAAGAATCGCTCGCAACAATCTCTTTTTCGCCTCTTTTCCACCTCTTCCCTGCTTCTTCCTCCCTTTTTCCCGTTCCCTGTTTCCTTTTTCCTATTTTCTGATTCTTACTTCCTACTCTATGCTTTCTACTCCCTGCTTCTTCCCTATTAATTACCGCTCCATCATCTCCAATATATTTGGATTTGAACTGTTTTATAAAAAATTCTTCTTTCATAGCTGCTCTAAAACTTCTTTTTCCCAATCTTTTAAATTTTGTTTTGCATATAATTCGGCTTTTCTCATCTTTCTGTATAATTTATCCGCCTCAGCCACCTCTTCTCTTGTAGGTTCACGTCTTACCGCTACATATCCGGCAATTTTTTCAGGTTGATGATAAATTGTATTTCCATATTCATCAATCGGATCCACTTGTACGATAACCCAATAATATTTACCGTCTTTTCTAAGATTTCTTACCATACCCTCCCAATGTTCACCTT
>JALWNI010000140.1 GCA_027083695.1 Nautiliaceae bacterium
TTATTATCTTTATAATTAAGTCTGTTTTGTTCATAAAACTTTCTAAGTTTTTCATCACTTACATTTATATTTAAAGGAATTTTAACTAATGCAATTTTATATTTTTTCTTACTTAAAAACTCATTTTTATGCTTTTCCCAATATTCTTTAATCTCTTTTTCAGTTAAATTTACAGGAATATCGGATTTTTTTAATATTTTAATTTCTAAATCATCAGCATTATAAAGTGCAGACGCAACACTCAAAATTTCAGTTTTTGTAGGGTTTAAATGAAGTAAAGCAAGCAATTTTTCTACCAAAATTTTTTTTCTTAAACTTTTTTCAAAATCAGCTGGTTTGATACCGGCATTTCTTAGATACATTTCATAATTTTGTTTACTTTTAAAAACTTCTAAAATTTTATCCGCCACTTCTTTGTCAGTAACATATAAACCTAAATCTTTTGCATATTGTCTTAATATT
Organism: Nautiliaceae bacterium; assembly: GCA_027083695.1. Classification (GTDB taxonomy): domain Bacteria; phylum Campylobacterota; class Campylobacteria; order Campylobacterales; family Nautiliaceae; genus JALTBU01. The sequence continues at coordinate 463 of JALWNI010000140.1, forward strand.
GCTTCTTGAATAGCCTGTTGAAGTGCAATTTTTTTAAGTCCTAATTTTTTTGCTGTTGCTTCATCTAAATTTCCTCCAAATTGTTTATTGTATAAGGAATAAACTTGATTATATGCATCTTGCCAATCCTTTACAGTTACAGGAGTGTCTTTTACCTCAGCAACAGTTCCTTCTTTTCTTGATAACTGAAATTGACCCCATCCTACAAATCCTGCACCAATAAATGCAATAGTCGCTATCCAGATAGTAATAACAAGCCATTTTCTGTGAGTTTGCATCCATTCAATCATTTATAACCTCTTTTGTCATTTTTATGTCATTTATCCCTAATTTTCGGAATTCTTTTGATATTATAATAAAAAAATTCTTGACAATAAAGGGATTTTCAATGAAAAATCAAGAAATTATGGAAATTGACTTAAAATATAACTGGCATCCTTGTACCCAAATGAAAGATCATGAGTTTTTACCTATCATACCAATAAAAAAAGGCAAAGGTATTTATCTTGAAGATTTTGAAGGAAAAAAATACATTGATGCCATAAGTAGCTGGTGGGTTAATCTTTTTGGACATTCAAATGAATATATAAACACAAAAATCAAATCTCAACTTGAAATACTTGAACATGTTATTTTTGCCGGTTTCACACATGAAGGGGCTATCAAGCTTAGCGAGAGACTTTGTAAATTAACAGGATTTGATAAAGTATTTTATGCTGATAACGGAAGCAGTGCCGTTGAAATTGCAATTAAAATGAGCTTTCATTATTGGAAAAACAAAGGAAAAATTAAACCTCTTTTTTTTAGCTTGGAAAATTCATACCACGGAGAGACTATTGGAGCTTTGAGTGTAGGTGATGTAGGTCTTTATAAAGATACATATAAAGAAATTCTGATTAAAAATATAACTATTCCTATCCCAAAAGACAAAAGTGAAAAAGAGACATTAAAAGCACTCAAAAAAGCCAGAGAAATTTTTGAAAAACATTACAAAGATGTGAGTGCTCTAATTATTGAGCCGCTCGTTCAATGTGCAGGATATATGAAAATGCACTCACCTGAATTTATAAAGGGATTAAGAAAGCTTTGTAATGAATTTGATATCCATCTTATAGCTGATGAGATAGCAGTTGGATTTGGTAGAACAGGAAATATGTTTGCATGTGAGCAAGCTAAAATAAAACCTGATTTTATGCTTTTAAGCAAAGGTTTAACGGGAGGATATCTGCCTTTAAGCGTTGTTTTGACAACCAATGAAATATATTCGGCTTTTTATTGTGATTATGCAGAGCTAAAAGCTTTTTTACACTCTCACTCTTATACTGCAAATCCTCTCGGAATTGCCGCAGCCAATGCAACTCTTGATATTTTTGAAAAAGGAAAATGGCTAAAAAATGAAAAATGGGAATTAATAATAGATAATAAAGCTGATGGATTAAGTATATTAGAATTTAATAAACATACAAGTAAATATATTTGGGAGAGTATTCAAAAATTCAAAGAACTGCCAAATGTAAAGGAAATCCGTCAAACAGGAATGATTACGGCAATTGAAATGATTGATTATCCTTGGCAGGAAAGAAAGGGGCTCAAAGTTTATGAATACGGACTAAAAAATGGGGTGCTATTAAGACCTCTTGGAAATGTTATATATTTTATGCCACCATATATTATCCAAAAACCGCAAATTGATAAAATGATAAATACAGCATATGAAGGAATAAAGGCATTAAATGATTAATTTAAAAGAAACAATAAAAAATTCTCTACTTAATCCAATTAAACATTTTAAACTGAGATATCTGCCACTTTTAATGGTCTATTTTGCATATGGAGCCAGTGGAATTACAGGAGTTGCCGAGACATTCTGGGTAAAAGAAGAACTTAAACTCTCAGCCACGGCTCTTGTATCTCTTGGTGTATGGCTTAGTATCCCATGGACTATAAAAATGGTTTTTGG
>JALWNI010000141.1 GCA_027083695.1 Nautiliaceae bacterium
AATAGGCTTTTTCTTGATTATATATATACAGATGTTAGTATCTAACAAATACATTAGAAAATATCCTCTCTTTCTTGTGTTCCTTGAACTCTTTGTAAATTAGCTGTTTCAAAAGAATTCCACCATTTATCCCAAAATTCATCTTTTTTATTTTCTTCTATTACAACAATTCCATCATCTATTTTTTTGATAATGACCTTATCTGAATCAAATCCGAGAGATTTAGGAATTCTGATTGCTTTTGAGTTGCCGCTTTTGAAAACTTTTGATTGTAAAGTCATAATAAATCCTTTAAAGGTATTTACTTATAAGTATATACAAAATTTGAGTTTAAGTCAACAATTTATGATTAAAATAATTAAACATTTTAACTATAATTAAAATAATTAAATTATTTTATAACAAAACTATTCAAAATCAAACCAAATTTGAATAATTGGAAATATGAGGGAGAGGATATCTTAAAGAGAATATGTCTTATGTTAAGTAAATGCCCTAAATCTTCTAAAACAATGATTTTTCGGTAGTTATGATATAATTTCAACTGGTGGTAGGTTACCATCGGCTACTCGGCAAGGGTAGGTGGGCTGGGAGTTGGGATAGCCCAACTGAAAGGTAGCCGATGGATAGGATAGTTATTGTCCTATTGATAGTGGCTCTTGTAGTCACTATCTGTTGGTAGGGGGTGCCGCCCCTACTAACGCCTACCACAATTATAGCAAAATGAGAATAAAAATGACAATATATGATTATGAAAGAAAATTTCCAAAAGTTTTTATTACAGGAATTGACAAAGATGGTAATGAAGTTCTTGGAATAAGAAAAAGTGCTACTTTAAAAGATTTATTTAATGCTTATTCCGAGTTAGTTCATTATGTTGATGGACAGGTAATAATTTGCTTAGAAGAGATTATTAGAGAGGAAATAGATAATTTGTAACTTCTCATTGTTATTTTTGATAATTATTTCTCAAATCAATTCATCATCAAAGCTTTTGCCTCTGAGTTATAAGTCTTTTTTAAATCAATGTCGTCAATATCAATTACATCCTCTCCACCGATGAGTTTTTGCGGGACATCGTCTTTTAAAGTCCTAAAAGCCTTATAGTCGTCTGTTTTTGTAAAGTCTGTTGTATTTTCAAGATTTGTGTAAGAGTTTATTGCATAATCGTTAAAGACATATTTTAGGTTGTCAAATGATAAGTTATTGAATTTATTGCTAAATAGTCCTTCTTGTGAGAATAAGCCTTTATAGTAAGCCGATGTGGTTAATTTGGCTTTTGCTTGGGCTTTTATGTTGTAGTTTGGGTCTGTGTAGGCTTGGGGGTCGGCATTCAAGGTTGTGTTAATGTTTTGCATTTTTTGGAGTTCTTGAAGGTCTTGTTGTGCATTATAATTATCGTTTTTACGAGTTAAATTACCAAACATTCCTTATCCTTTTACCATAATTTTCTATGAATTGTATTGTCTAATTCTTTAACTTTATCATAAGTAAAATTCTGATGTTCGATAACTCTTTGTTCACTATAATCAATTCTGTTAGCTAATCCTGCAATACCAATAGCAAGTTTATCAAGTCTTTCTAATAATCCTTTACCCCATCTACTATTTGAATTCAAAATACTTTTTTGTGTATTAACAATAGCATTCCCAATATCATCCAATACCTCTAATATTTTCTCCCCTTTCTCCACAATAGCCTCTTCTTTTTCTTTACTCTCTTTAAGGTCTTTTAAGACTTTTTTTGCTACTTCTTGTAAAAACTCTGCTGTTCTGTGCTGATTTACAATTACTGCATTGTCTTGTGTTTCTTCTATGTTTTTAACTCTTTCAAGCAATGCGTCAAATTGTTTCTCAATAGTAAATATAACTCTCTCTTTCTCGCTCATTTCAAGAAACTTTTTAAACATTTCTGCTTGTTGCTGTTTTAACTCTGTTATCTCCTCGTGTAGGGGTTGGAGTTCTTCGTGGAGGGTTTGTTTGAGGAGATGGTTTTGGAGTTTTATTTCTTGATTTTCTCTTCTTAATTCCTTAACTTCGCTTAAAAGTTCTTTTAAAAGCTCTTCCATTTTTACTCCTTAATGCAATTTGTAAATTTTAGCAAAAAGTAATATTGAGGGGTTAGGGTTAGTTTTTACAACATAAATTAGCTCATCTTATCAGTTCTTTTAATTCTTTTTCTCAACTTTCTACCCCACCTCCTTGCTTAAAAGGTCTATACACATTAGACATTTCCCCATAAGTTTCATCAATTTTTTTAAATTTTTTAACCTTCTTAATCGCTTAATCTTTTTATTATTTACCTATATTCCTACCTGTTTTTCATTGATTTTTCCTCCCATTCCCTCTCAAAAATGTTTAAAAACTTACATTTTTAAGACTTTTTACTCTTTTTTGCTTACTTTTATAT